>NZ_JBSGEL010000029.1:0-103690 GCF_053602875.1 Kitasatospora sp. NPDC004289
GGAGCCGAGCAGGAGCAGCAGCACCGGGAACACCCCCGCCCCGATCGGCACCGCGGCCCCCGCACCGACCCGGGCCCGCCGCGCACCGGCCGGCCGCTCGGCCACCCCGTACCCGACCAACGGCCGCTCCACCGCCGGCTCCTGCTCGGCCAGCGGCTGCGGGCCCTCGCCCGGCGCCACCGCGACCGTCACCAGCGGGGACCCGACCGGGATCTCCTCGCCCTCGGCACCGAACCGGGCCGTCACCACCCCGCCGTACGGGCAGGGCACCTCGACCACCGCCTTGGCGGTCTCCACCTCCACCACGGGCTGGTCCACGGCGATCACCTCGCCGACCTCCACCAGCCAGCGGACCACCTCGGCCCCGGTCAGCCCCTCGCCCAGGTCGGGCAGGGTGAACTCGCGCACCACCGGCATCATCTGGTCAGTCCTCCCACTGCAGCCGCGCCACCGCGTCGAGGATGCGGTCCACACCCGGCAGGTGGTGGTGCTCCAGCATCGGCGGCGGGTACGGGATGTCGAAGCCGGTCACCCGGAGCACCGGGGCCGCCAGGTGGTGGAAGCACTTCTCGGTCAACCGCGCGGCGATCTCCGCACCGGCACCGCCGAAGCCGGAGGCCTCGTGCACCACGACCGCCCGCCCGAGCGAGCGCACCACCTGACAGGCCGTCGCCTCGTCGAAGGGCACCAGCGAGCGCAGGTCCAGCACCGCCAGGTCCCAGCCCTCGGCCTTCGCCGCCTCGGCCGCCTCCAGGCAGACCGGCAGCGAGGGCCCGTAGGTCACCAGCACCGCCGAGGTGCCGGGGCGGCGCAGCACCGCGCGGCCGATCGGCTCCACCGCGGCGGCGGTGTCCAGCCGGTCCTTGCCCCAGTAGAGCCGCTTGGGCTCCAGGAAGACCACCGGGTCGTCGGAGGCGATGGCCTCGCGGAGCAGCCCGTAGGAGTCGGCCACGGTGGCCGGGGTGACCACGTGCAGGCCGGGGGTGTGGGCGTAGTACGCCTCGGAGGAGTCGCTGTGGTGCTCGACCCCGCCGATGCCGCCGCCGTACGGGATGCGGATGGTGATCGGCAGCGGGAGCTTCCCGGCGGTGCGGTTGCGCATCTTGGCGACGTGCGAGAACAGCTGCTCCATCGCCGGGTAGGCGAAGGCGTCGAACTGCATCTCGACCACCGGGCGCAGCCCGTACATCGCCATGCCGACGGCGGTGCCCAGGATGCCGGCTTCGGCCAGCGGGGTGTCCAGGCAGCGGTCCGGGCCGAACTCGGCGGTCAGGCCGTCGGTGATCCGGAAGACGCCGCCGAGCTGACCGACGTCCTCGCCCAGCACGTGCACCGTCGGGTCCTCGCGCATGGCGTCCCGGAGTGCGGTGTTGAGCGCCTGGGCCATGGTGCGGGTCTGGGCCCCGGTGGTGGTGGCGGTGGTCATCGAGAGTGCTCCTCGGCGGCCAGCTCGGCGGCCAACTGATCGGCCTGCTCCCGCAGTTGCTGGGTGGGCTCGGCGTAGACGTGGGCGAACAGCGACATCGGGTCGAGCGTCGCGTCGGCGTGGAACTCGCTGCGCATCCGGGCGGCCAGCGCCTCGGCGGCCTCGGCGGCGTCCCGGGCCAGCGCGTCCTCCATCAGGCCGGCCTCGCGGAGCTGACGCTCGATCAGCAGGATCGGATCGTGGTCCCGCCAGGCGGCGATCTCCTCCTCCTCGCGGTACCGGGTGGCGTCGTCGGCGTTGGTGTGCGCCTCGATCCGGTAGGTGACCGCCTCGACCAGGGTCGGGCCGCCGCCGGAGCGGGCCCGCTCGACCGCCTCGGTGAGCACGGTGTGCATGGCCAGCGCGTCGTTGCCGTCCACCAGCCGGCCGGGCAGGCCGTAGCCGACGGCCTTGTGGGCCAGGCTGGGCGCGGCGGACTGCCGGGTGAGCGGGACGGAGATGGCGTAGCCGTTGTTCTGCACCAGGAAGACCACCGGGGCGTTCAGCACGGCGGCGAAGTTCAGCGCCTCGTGGAAGTCGCCCTCGCTGGTGCCGCCGTCGCCGAGCATGGCCAGCGCGACGGTGTCGTCGCCGCGAAGCCGGGCCGCGTGCGCCAGGCCGACCGCGTGCGGGGCCTGGGTGGCGAGCGGGGTGGAGAGCGGGGCGGTACGGGTGGCCCGGGGGTCGTAGCCGGTGTGCGCGTTGCCGCGCAGCAGGGTGAGCGCCTCCAGCGGGTCGACGCCCCGGCTGACCACGGCCAGGGTGTCCCGGTAGCTGGGGAAGAGCCAGTCGTCCTGACGGAGCGCCAGCGCGGCGGCCACCTGGCAGGCCTCCTGGCCGGTGGAGGCCGGGTAGACCGCGAGGCGGCCCTGCTTGGTCAGCGTGGTGGCCTGCTGGTTGTAGCGGCGGCCCGCGACCAGGCGGCGGTAGAGCTCGGTGAGCAGCAGCGGCTCGGCCTTCTCGGCGGCCGGGGTGCCCAGCATCCGGTAGGGCTCGTGGTCCGGCAGCAGCGGAGCCGGGTCGATCCGCGGGCCGGAGGCGCCGGGGCGCCAGCCGGGTACGTCGCCGGCCAGGTGTCGGTGGTCGAGAACGGTCATCTCGGGCACCTCCAGAGGGTGGGGGAGGGTGCGGCAGGGGCGGGGTCATGCCGGTGGTGCACGAGGGGTGGCAGGGCTGGTCGCCGGAGCGCCCTCTCCCTACCGATTGTTCGGTTGTCCGTTCAATCTGGCCACAGCTGTGCCGTAGTGGTGGACAATCGGCCCGAACAGCAGTCTTCTGGTGACAGCATGTCCACAGCGGGAGGGTCGGGGGCCGTGTCCACTGAACAGACGTCCAACCTGGACCGGATCGACCGGTCCATCCTGCGGCTGCTCCAGCAGGACGGACGGGCCTCGATACGCTCGGTGGCCGAGCGGGTGCACGTCTCCCGGGCCAACGCCTACGCGCGGATCTCCCGGATGGTCGAGGACGGCGTGATCCGCGGTTTCTCCGCCAGGGTCGACCACGAGCGGGCCGGGCAGGGCGCCTCCGCGTACATCACCCTGAAGATCGTGCAGAACTCCTGGCGGACCGTCCGCGAGCAGCTGCTCGCCCTCCCCGGTGTGGCGCACATCGCCCTGGTGGGCGGCGAGTTCGACGTGCTGCTGCTGGTCCACACCGCCGACAACCGGGCCCTGCGGGAGCTGGTCCTCGGCCAGATCCAGAACATCCCGCAGGTGCTCGCCACCCAGACCCTGCTGGTCTTCGAGGAGACCGACCAGGTACCGCCGGTCTAGGACACCGCTTGCGCCCCGCAGGGGCGCGGGGAACTGCGCGCGGGGGAACGGCAACACGTGCAACTGGCTCGCGTGCCCCGATCTCACGCTGGTCCGCCTTCCGATTCGCGCAGTTCCTCGCGCCCCCGGGGTGGCCGCGGCGCGGCTGTCAGTAGCCGGTGGTGCCGTCGAGGCGTTCGCGGAGGAGGTCGGCGTGGCCGTTGTGGCGGGCGTACTCGGCGAGGGTGTGGATCAGGATGCGGCGCAGCGAGATCGGCTGCCCGGAGGCGCGGTGGGTACCGGTGACGTCGAGCGAGGCGGCCTCGGCGGTGATCCGGCGGGACTCCGCGACCTCGGCGCGCCAGGCCTCGACGGCCTCGGCCACGCTGCCGTCCAGGTGCTCGAAGTCCTGGTCCGGGTCCTCGTCGGAGTAGTACAGGAGCGGCAGCTCCTCCCCCGCGAACTGGATCCGGAACCACCAGCGTTCGACGCCGGTGAGGTGGCGCAGCAGGCCGTGCAGGCTCAGGGTGGAGGGCTCGACCGGCAGCGTGGAGAGCTCGGCGTCGGTCAGGCCGGCGCACTTGAGCAGGAAGGTCTCCCGGTGCCAGTCCAGGAACGCGGTGAGCAGTTCGCGCTCGGAGCCGGTGAGCGGCAGCGGCTCGCGCGGGTCGGCGGCGAGCGGCGGGGCGAGGTGTGCGGGCATCTCGGTCATGCCCGCAGCCTGCCACCCCCCACCGTCAGCCGCGGAGCCCGTCGAAGGCCAGGTGGACCAGTGCCTCGGCCACCCCGTCGGTGTGCTTGCCGCCGGGCCGGTACCACTCCACGATCGAGTTGATCATCCCGAACAGCAGCCGGGTGGCCAGCCGGGGCTCCACGTCCGAGCGCAGCTCCCCCGCGGCCACCGCCTCGCGGACCAGCTCGGCCACCTGGTGGTCGAACTCGCGCCGCCGCTCCAGTGCCCACTGCTCGGTCGCGGTGTTCCCCCGGACCCTCAGCAGCAGCGTGACGTACGGGAGTTCGGTGATCAGCACCTCGGCGGTGCGGCGCACCACGTGCTCCAGCCGGTCCACCGCACGGCCCGTCAGCGCCTCCGGCTCGGCCAGGATGCCGAACAGCGCGTCCAGCGCGCGGCCGACGGCGAGCTTCAGCAGCTCCTCCTTGCCGCGCACGTGGTGGTAGATCGAGGACTTGGAGATCCCGGCGGCCCGGGACAGGTCCTCCATCGAGGTGCCGTCGTACCCGCGCTCGTTGAAGACCCCGACCGTGACGGCGAGCAGCGAGTCGACGGTGTAGGCGGTGCGGGTGGTGTTCTCGGCCATGTGAACGAGTATCACCCGTGCGCCCCCGGGTCACTCCACCGCCCCATTGACCCGACCGATCGTTCGGTTACCCTGAGGGGTGACCAGTCCGCCCCAAAAGGAGCGCGTCATGACCGCAGCGGCCAGCCACCCCGTCGTCGCCGAGCTGATCGAACGTCACCAGGCCACCCTCACCAGTGCGGTGGAGGCCACCAGGTCCCGCGACTACTGGTCGCCGTACCCGGAGTTCCCCAAGGCGTACGGCGAGACCGGGCAGGCCGACGGGCAGGCCGCCTTCGAGGCGCTGCTCGGCACCTCGCTGACCCTGGAGGGGCAGCCCGGCGACGGCTCCACCGTCGGCGGCGAGACCTCCCCGTACGGCCCGGAGCTGGGCGTTCGCTACCCGAAGGCCGAGGCCGAGGCGCTGATCGGCGCCATGGAGCTGGCCCGTCCCGCCTGGGCGGCGGCCGGGCCCGAGGCCCGGGCGGCCGTCAGCCTGGAGATCCTGGCCCGGATCAACGCGCGCTCGCACGAGTTCGCCCACGCCGTGATGCACACCACCGGCCAGGCGTACGGGATGGCCTTCCAGGCCGGCGGCCCGCACGCGCAGGACCGCGGTCTGGAGGCGGTGGCCTACGCCTACGTCGAGCAGACCCGGCTGCCCGCCCAGGCCCAGTGGACCAAGCCGCAGGGCAAGCGGGACCCGCTCTCGATGGTGAAGGACTTCGTGCCGGTGCCGCGCGGCCTCGCGCTGCTGGTCGGCTGCAACACCTTCCCGACCTGGAACGGCTACCCCGGCCTGTTCGCCTCGCTGGCCACCGGGAACCCGGTGCTGGTCAAGCCGCACCCCCGGGCCGTCCTGCCGCTGGCGCTCACCGTGCAGGTCGCCCGCGAGGTGCTGGCCGAGGCCGGCTTCGACCCGAACCTGGTCACCCTGGCCGCCGAGGACGAGGGCGGCACGCTGGCCGCCACCCTGGCCGTGCGCCCGGAGATCAAGCTCATCGACTACACCGGCTCCACCCAGTTCGGCGACTGGCTGGAGGAGAACGCCAAGCAGGCGCTGGTCTACACCGAGAAGGCCGGCGTCAACTCGGTGGTCGTCGAGTCCACCGACAACTACCGCGGCATGCTCGCCAACCTGGCCTTCGCGCTCTCGCTCTACAGCGGCCAGATGTGCACCACCCCGCAGAACGTGCTGATCCCGCGCACCGGCGTGCGCACCGACGAGGGCGGCAAGTCCTACGACGAGGTGGCCGCCGACCTGGCCCACGCGATCGAGAAGCTGCTCGGCGACGACGCCCGGGCCGCCGCCATCCTGGGCGCCGTGGTCAACCCCGGCGTGCTGGGCCGCAGCACCCGGGCCGCCGACGGCGAGTACGGCGAACTGGCCCTGGCCCCGCGGGCGGTGGCCTCCGAGGAGTTCCCCGGCGCGACCATCCGCACCCCCGCGCTGGTCAAGGTGGACGCGGACAAGCCGGACGACCGGACCGCCTTCGCCGGCGAGTGCTTCGGCCCGGTCTCCTTCCTGGTCGCGGTCGAGTCCGCCGAGGCCGCGGTGGAGCTGCTGGCCCGCACCGTGCGCGAGCAGGGCGCGATGACCGCCTCCGCGTACACGGTGGACGCCGAGGTGGAGGCCGCCCTGGTCGCCGCCGCCCTGGACTCCGGGGTCTCGCTCTCGCTCAACCTCACCGGGGGCGTCTACCCGAACCAGACCGCCGCCTTCTCCGACCTGCACGGCACCGGCGCCAACCCGGCGGCCAACGCGGCCTACTGCGACGGCGCCTTCGTGGCCTCGCGCTTCCGCACCGTCGAGGTCCGTCGCCACAACTGACCGGTCCGCCGGCCCCGGAGCCCTGCACGGCTCCGGGGCCGGCGCCCTCACCTCCCCTGACGACGGCGGGGGTTGAAGACCCAGACCCGCAGCAGCACGAAGCGCACCAGCGTGGCCAGCGCGTTGGCCCCCACCAGGGCGGCCAGTTCGGCCGGGTGGGAGGCGCCGTCCGGCAGCAGGGCGATGGCGCCGCTGCTCAGCGCCAGGCCGATCAGGAAGGCGGCACCGCCCTCGACCTGGTGCTTCAGGGCGTCCTGACTCCCCGTCACGCCGAAGGTGAAGCGGCGGTTGAGCGCGGTGTTGCCGACCGCCGTGACGGCCAGGGCGAAGGCGTTCGCCCAGAAGGCGGGCGCGAGTTGACGGGTCAGCAGGTAGAGCAGCAGATAGGCCAGGGTGGACAGGGTGCCGACCACCGCGAAGCTGGCCAGCTGCCAGCCGAGTGCGGCCGGCATCCGGGCCTGCCGGACCCTGGTCGGCAGCTGCTCCGCCCGCTCGGCACCGCTCAGCGAACGGCGCGCCACCCGGACCATGCCCCGCAGGTCGTCCAGCGCGGTGCGGACGATGTCCACCCGGCTGTCCGGGTCGTCCACCCAGTCCACCGGCACCTCGTGGATGCGCAGCCCGGACCGCTCGGCCAGCAGCAGCAGTTCGGTGTCGAAGAACCAGGCGTTGTCCTCGACCGAGCCCAGCAGCCGCTGCACCACCTCGGTCCTGGCCGCCTTGAAGCCGCACTGGGCGTCCGAGAACTTGGCCGCCATGGTGGCCCGCAGCAGCACGTTGTAGGTGCGCGAGATGAACTCCCGCTTGGCGCCCCGCACCACCGCCGAACCGCGGTGCAGCCGGCTGCCGATGGCCAGGTCGCTGTGGCCGGAGAGCAGCGGGGCGACCAGCGGGAGGAAGGCCTCCAGACCGGTGGAGAGGTCCACGTCCATGTAGGCCACCACATCGGCCTCGCTGGCGCCCCAGACCTGACGGAGCGCCCGGCCCCGGCCCTTGAGGTCCAGGTGCACCGCGCGCACCCCGGGCAGCTCGGCGGCCAGTCCGGTGGCCGCCTCCCAGGTGCCGTCCGTGCTGGCGTTGTCCGCCACGGTGATCAGGAACGGGTAGGGGAAGGTCTCGGAGAGGTAGTCGTGCAGCGTACGGACGCACTTCTCCACCGTGTGCTGCTCGTTGTAGACCGGGACGACCACCTCGACCAGCTTGGTCCGGGTCGGGGTGGCGCTGGCGGGAGCGGGGCCGACCACGGTCGTGCCCCGAGCTGCGGGCTCAGTCATGTCAGTGAGATTCACAGGGACTGATGGGCCCGCGATGATGGAAGGCTGAGAGGAAGCTTAGAAGGCCCGGGCAGTGTGCGGGCCCGGCTCGAACGCTGGTCCGATCAACGGGAGATGGGCATGTCCGAGAAGCAGCTGGCATCCGATGTGGTGGTGGTCGGCGCGGGCCCGACCGGGCTCCTGCTGGCCGGGGACCTGGCCACCGCCGGGCTGCGGGTGACGGTGTTGGAGAAGCGGACCACCGAGTCCAACCTCACCCGGGCCTTCGCCGTGCACGCCCGCACCCTGGAACAGCTGGACGCCCGCGGCCTGGCCGACGAGCTGATCGCCACCGGCACCACCCTGGACCACCTGCGGCTGTTCGGCGGCCTGGAGGCCCGGCTGGACCGGCTGCACTCCCGCTTCCCGTTCGTCCTGATCACCCCGCAGTACAACGTCGAACGGCTGCTCCAGGAGCGGGCGGTGAAGGCCGGGGCGGTGATCGTCCGGGGCGCCGAGGTCTCCGACCTGCGGCAGGACGGGCAGCGGGTCGAGCTGGACACCCGCGACGGCCGGACGTACACCGCCGCCTACGCGGTCGGCACCGACGGCGTCCGCTCCGCCGTCCGCGACCTGCTGGGCATCCCCTTCCCCGGCCAGTCCGTGGTCAACTCCGTGCTGCTCGCCGACGTCCGACTGGAGCGGCCGCCGGCCGACACCCTGAACGTCGGCGCGGGGGAGAACGGCTTCGCCTTCCTGGTCCCGTTCGGCGACGGCTGGTACCGGGTGATCGCCTGGGACCGCAACCACCAACTCCCGGACGACGCACCGGTCGAGCTCGAGGAGATCGCCGCCATCACCCGGGAGGCCTTCGGCGAGGACCACGGCCTGCACGACGCCCGCTGGCTCTCCCGCTTCCACAGCGACGAGCGCCAGGCCCCCAACTACCGATCCGGGCGCGTCCTGCTGGCCGGCGACGCCGCCCACTGCCACTCCCCGGCCGGCGGCATGGGCATGAACACCGGCCTCCAGGACGCCGCCAACCTCGGCTGGAAGCTGGCCGGAGCCGTCCGCGGCTGGGCCCCTGACGCCCTGTTGGACAGCTACCAGACCGAACGCTGGCCGGTCGGCCGGGCCGCCGTGCTCAGCTCCGGCGCCCTGGTCCGGGTCGCCCTCGGCGGCTCGGCCCCGGCCCGGCTGCTGCGCGGCGCGGTCGGCATCCTCGGCGACCGCCTCGGCCCGGTCGGCGAGGCCGGGGTCAAGCGGATCTCCGGCATCGGCATCGACTACCCCGCCCCCAGCGGCACCCACCACCTGACCGGCCGTCGGATCCCCGACCTGCGCCTCGCCGTCGACACCCCCGGCGCCCCCACCCGGCTCTACGAGGCCCTGCGCGGCGGCAAGGCCGTCCTGGTCTCCAACGACGACCTCAGCACCGTCCTCGAACCCTGGGCCGACCGCGCGGTGGCCGCCGCCCCCGCCTCCCCGCACGGCAAGCTCCGCGACACCACCCTGCTGGTCCGCCCCGACGGCCACGCCGCCTGGGCCGGGGTCGACCCCAGCCGCGCCGAGATCCGCCGCGCGCTCGCCGCGCTGCTCGGGCCGGAGGACTGACGGAGCCTGCGGCCCGCACGGCCCGAAGGGCCGTCAGGGGCGCGGGGAACTGCGCGAATCGGAAGAAGCCGACCTCCAGCCGGGTACGGAGACCCACGTGCAAGTGGCCGTCCGTACCCGGCACCCGGGCCACGTTCTTCCGATTCGCGCAGTTCCTCGCGCCCCCGGCGGCGTAGCCACTAACGCCTTGCGTTCAGCCTGCCTTCGAGGCCGTCCAGGATGATCTCCAGGCCGTCGGTGAACTTGTCCTCGCGGATGGCGACCGGGTCGGGGGCGACCGTCCCGTAGGCCGCCGTCAGGTGTGCGTGGTCCGAGGCCGCCACGAGGGCGGCCGGCATCCGGTTGGCGATGAACTCCGCCTCGGTCTCGCCCGAGCGGGCGATGGTCGCCAGCCAGGCCGACTCGGTGGTGGTCATGCCGATGACGTAGGCGAACACCACGTCGATGGCCCGTGAGGGCTCCTCGAAGCCGACCACGGTGACCAGCGCGGCGAGCTTCTCAGAATAGGCCATCAGGTTCGGCCCCAGGTAGGCCAGCCCGGCCTGGCCGAGCTGCGAGGACAGCCACGGGTGCCGGAGCGAGGCGTCCCGGAAGGAGCGCGCGGCGGCCGTCACGTCGGCCCGCCAGTCCGCCCCGCCGGGCGGCGGCACCGAGATCTCGGCCGCGACCTCGTCCACCGCGAGCTCCATCAGCTCGTCCTTGGTGGCGACGTGCCGGTAGAGCGAGGTGGCCCCGGCGTTCAGCCGGGCGCCGAGCTTGCGCATGCTGAGCGCCTCCACGCCCTCCGCGTCGAGCATCGCGATCGCCTCCCGGACGATCCCGGCCCGGCTCAGGCCCGGCTGGTCGGGTTCGCGCTGCTCCCGGGCCCAGACCGATGCGACGGGTGCGGCCTTGGCTGCCATGCGTCCTCCTCCGTCTTCTCCGTGCGTACGGCGTTCGCTCCAGCGTACACAGCTCGCCTCTTGCGAACACTGTACGCAGCTGCGTACAGTGTTCTCACCGAAGGAACAGTGTGCGCAGCCGAGAGGGCAGAGTGATGGAATCCCGCAATCCCCACCGCTGGTGGATCCTGGTCGTGCTCTGCCTGGCGACCCTGGTGCTGGTGGTCGACAGCATGGCGCTGACCGTGGCGGTGCCGGCGATGACCGCCGAGATCGGGGCGAGCGCCCAGGACATCCAGTGGATCCTGGACTCCTACGTGCTGGTCTTCGCGGGCCTGCTGCTCACCTCGGGCAGCCTGGGCGACCGCTTCGGGCGCCGCAAGGTGATGATCACCGGTCTGCTGCTCTTCGGCCTGGCCTCACTGGCCGCGACGGTCTGCACCAACCCCGGAGAGGTGATCGCGGCCCGGATCGCGATGGGCGTCGGCGGCGCGCTGATCATGCCGTCCACGCTCTCCATCCTGATCACCGTCTTCGACGAGGACGAGCGCGGCAAGGCGATGGCGGCCTGGGGTTCGGTCTCGATGCTCGGCCTGGTCGGCAGCCCGGTGCTGGGCGGTTTCCTGATCGACCACTTCTCCTGGCACTCGATCTTCTTCGTGAACGTCCCGGTGGTGGCCGTGGCGATCGCCGCCGCCCTGCTGCTGATGCCCGAGTCCAAGGGCCCCTGGCGCAAGCCCGACCCGATCGGCGCGGTGCTGTCGGCGGTCGGCATGACGGCGCTGATCTGGTGGATCATCGAGATCCCGCAGCACGGCGCGTTCGACGGCCGCGGTCTTCTCACCCTGCTGGTCGCGGTCGCCGCCCTGGCCGGGTTCGTGGTCTGGGAGAACGTCCACCCGGAGCCGATGGTCCCGCTGGTGCTGTTCAAGCAGCGCAACTTCAGCGGTGGCTCGCTCTCCCTGACGCTGGTTCAGATCGGCAACGGCGGCCTGCTGCTGGTGCTCACCCAGTACCTGCAGTTCGTGCTGGACTACTCGCCGGTCGAGGCCGGTCTGGCCTTCCTCCCGCTGGCCGTGGCCGCGCTGATCGGCAACGGCGCCGGCGCCGGCCTGGCCGCCAAGCTCGGCAACCGCCCGGTGGTGGTGACCGGCCTGCTGGTGATGGCCTCCTCCTTCCTCCTCTTCACCACCGTCGACGCCGACAGCGGCTTCACCGTCCCGGCCGTGGCGCTCGGCCTTCTCGGCCTCGGCGCCGGGCTGGCGATGCCCGCGGCGATCAACGCCCTGATGGGCACCATCCCCGAGGAGCAGGCCGGCGTCGGCTCCGCCCTGAACGACACCATCCAGCAGTCCGGCACCGCGCTCGGCATCGCCATCCTCGGCTCGCTGCTGACCAGCCGGTTCGCCGCCGAGATGCCGGCCGGCTCCTCGGACCTGGCCAAGGGCTCGATCTCCGGGGCGCTGGCCGCAGCCGGGGGCGACGCGGGTCTGGTCCGGACCGCCCGGGAGGCCTTCACCGCCTCGATGTCCACCACCCTCACCATCAGCGCGGTCGGCGTGCTGGCCGCCGCCCTGCTGGCCGGGCTGGTGATGCGGGACAGGAAGAAGGACGCCTCCGCCCCGGCCGCCGAGCCCGAGCTCGCCGCCTGACCCCACCACCCCGCCACGGAGGCCGGCCCCACCCCGGGGCCGGCCTCCGGGCGTCCCCCCACCCGCTCTCCGGCTCCACCCCTCATCCCACCCCTCACCCCACCTCCCGGCAGCTCTCCACCCGATCCCCAGCCCCCACCCCTCACCCCACCTCCCGGCAGCTCTCCACCCGATCCCCAGCCCCCAACCCCCATCCACCTCCGGCCCACTCTCACCAAATTCACAGCTTTTCAGGTGATATGTCGCAATCTGACGGTGGAACACATCCCCTCCGGTACACCCGAGGAGAGGAAGGCTCCGACCGTGCTGATCGAGTTCACCGAGATAGAACCGGACCGGGACTGCCGCTGCGGCGGCTGCTCGGCCCGCCGACTGGCCAGGCTGCACGCCGCCCCGGTCGCCGAGGGCGGCCACCGCTCCGCCCACGGGGCGCGCCGGGCGGCCCTGCTGTTCGCGGCCGTCGGCTCCGTGCTCGGCGGCGGCTCCGTCGCCGCCGCCGCGCCGTCCCCCTCCCCCGCCCCCGCCCCCGCCGGGACGGAGAGCGGCTCCACCCCGCAGGGTTCGGTCGCCCCGCTGCGCGGCGGCGCCGCCGCCGAGACCCGGTCGCTCCGCACGGTGCGCGCCACCACCCGGGCCGAGATCATGGCCCGGGCGCAGCGCTGGATCGACCAGCAGGTGCCGTACAGCATGGGCAGCTACTGGTCCGACGGGTACCGGCAGGACTGCTCCGGCTACGTCTCGATGGCCTGGGGCCTCGGCAGCAGCCAGACCACCTGGACCCTGCCGGACTACGCGACCCGAATAGCGCGGGCCGACCTCCAGCCGGGCGACATCCTGGTCTACAACAACGCGGCCGACCCGGCCGGCGGCTCGCACACCGTCGTCTTCGGCGGCTGGGCCGACTCCGCCCGCACCAAGTACCTGGCCTACGAGCAGACCAGGCCGGCCACCCGGAAGCGGACCACCCCGTACGCGTACTGGAACAACGCCTCCTCCTACGTGGCCTACCGCTACCTCGGCCTGGACGGCCCGGCCCCGGCGCCCGACCCGTCCCCGGACGCCTTCCCCGGGGCGGAGAAGTTCGGGCCCGGGCAGTCCAACCCGTACGTGAAGCGGCTGGGCGAGATGCTGGTGCAGCGCGGCGGCACCCGGTTCTACGCCGAGGGCCCCGACCCGAGCTGGGGCGAGGCCGACCGGCGGGCCACCGAGGCCTTCCAACTCGCCCAGGGCTGGCGCGGCTCCGAGGCCGACGGCTACCCCGGCAAGGACACCTGGGAGCTGTTGGTCCGTCACCAGGGCAAGGACATCCCGCCCGCCGCCGGCCAGCCGGCCCCGCCGCCCGCGCAGCCGGCCCCGTCCCCGGCCGCACCGCCGTACCCGGGCGCGGAGAGGTTCGGCCCCGGGCAGTCCAACGAGTCCGTCCGGCAGCTCGGCGAACAGCTGGTCAGGAAGGGCTACGGCCGCCACTACACCGAGGGCCCCGGCCCGGAGTGGGGCGAGGCCGACCGGCTCAACGTCGCCGACTTCCAGCGCGCCCAGGGCTGGAGCGGCAGCGAGGCCGACGGCTACCCGGGCCCGCACACCTGGAAGCTGCTCTTCGGCTGACGGGCCCTCAGGCCCCCGAGGCGTGCCGGCGGATCCAGGTGTGCATGGCGATCGCCGCCGCGGCGCCCGCGTTGATGGAGCGGGTGGAGCCGTACTGGGCGATCGAGCAGACCGCCGTCGCGTGCTCCCAGGCCTCGGGGGTCAGGCCGGGGCCCTCCTGGCCGAACAGCAGCACGCAGCGCTCGGGCATCTCGAAGGTCTCGATCGGGACGGCACCCGGCAGGTTGTCGATGCCGATCACGGCCAGGCCCTGCTCCGCGGCGTAGGCGGCCAGGGTGGCCACCGAGTCGTGGTGGCGGACGTGCTGGTACCGGTCGGTGACCATGGCGCCGCGGCGGTTCCAGCGGCGGCGGCCGACGATGTGGACCTCGCCGGCCAGGAAGGCGTTGGCGGTGCGGACCACCGAGCCGATGTTGAAGTCGTGCTGCCAGTTCTCCACCGCGACGTGGAAGCCGTGCCGCCGGGTGTCCAGGTCGGCGACGATCGCCTCCCGGGTCCAGTACCGGTACCGGTCGGTGACGTTGCGCCGGTCCCCGTGGGCGAGCAGCTCGGGGTCGTAGTGCGGGCCGGCGGGCCAGGGCTCCGGGTGCGGGCCGACCCCGATCTCGCGGTCGTCGGAGGCGGTGAAGGCGTCGTCGTACTGCTCGCCCGTGTGCGGGCTACCCGTGCTGCTCACGCCCCCGAGGGTACGCGCCGGGCCTTGGTGGCCTTCTCCAGGTCGGTCAGGGCGGCGAGCACCATCCGGCTGCCGGCCCGGGCCACCTCGATCCGGTCGGCGGGCGGGAGGTCGGCGAGTTCGGCGTCCCAACGGCGGTGCAGGGCGCGCAGGGCGGCGAACTCCACCTGGTCTCCGACCAGCAGCGCCCCGGCCGCGATGGCGGTGGCGTCCCGCAGCTCCTCGGCGAACTCGGCCGCGCCGGGCACCGGATCGGCGTCGGCGGGCGGCAGGTGAGCCTCCATCAGGACGGTGGAGCGGCCGAGCATGCCGACCGCGGCCCGGGCCTTGTCGATCTGCTTGCGGGTCAGCTCGGGCAGCTGGCCCTCGTGGCGGACGGGCTCCGCGTCGGCCCGCTCCATCGCCTGGAGCAGCTCGGAGCGGGCCTCCCGGGAGTCCAGCAGGGCCGAGCGGACGTCCTCGCCGCCCCGGGCCGGCTCACCGAAGACGGTGAGCACCGAGGCCCCGTACCGTCCGGCCGCCGCCAGCCACTCGGCGAGGCGCTCGGCCAGCCGGGCGGTCTGCCAGGTGGGGAAGAGCGCGTAGGCGAGCAGGGCGATGCCGCCGCCGATCAGGGTGAGCAGGATCCGGTCGGTGGCGGTGCGCACCGGGTCGCCGGGCTGCAGGCCGAGCAGGAAGACCACGTAGGAGGAGACGCAGGCGGTCATCACCGCGTAGCCCGTACGGAGCGTCAGGTAGGCGCCGCCCATGAAGACCACCGCGAGCAGGGCGGAGAGCCACTGCCCGGGGTGGAAGAGCTGCACCACGGTGGTGGAGACCGCGACCCCGACCACCGTCCCGGCCAGCCGGGCCACCCCCCGGCTGAAGGTCTGGGCGAAGTCCGGCCGCATCACCATGGCGGCGGTGAGCGGCGCCCAGTAGCCGTGGTGCAGGTCGAGCACCTTGGCGGCCAGGTAGGAGAGGGTGACCACGGCGGAGAGCCGGACGGCGTGCTGGAACACCGCCGAGTGCGGGTCGAGCTGGCGCCGCACCGCCTGCAGGGCGGCCGGGGCCAGCCGGAACAGCGGGGGCCGGCGCAGCCCGGGCCCGGCCGTCGCGCTGGAGATCGTCTCCTTGTCCTCGCGGTCCAGGGTGTCCACGGCCTTGCGCAGCAGCGAGGTGAGCCGCCGGGAGGAGCGGGCGGCCGCGCCGGTGAGCACCGGGTGGTCCTGGTCGGCGGTCCGGCGGTCGCGGGCGGTGAGGGTCAGCGCGGGGGAGGACTTCGGGGAGCGGTACGGCTCGCCGCTGCGGACCGCCCTGGCCAGCGCGTCCATGGTCTCGGCGGCGGCGGCCAGCAGTTCCAGCGCCCGGTCCCGCTCCGGCCCCTCGGCGGCGGCGCCCACCTTGGGGTCGGCCAGCGCGGCCAGGGTGGGGCGGATCCGCTCCGCGATGCCGCGCAGGCCGCGCAGTTCGGGCGGGCGGTGCCGGGCCTGCCAGGGCGTCAGGGTGGCGGCGTGCCGGGCGGTGATGAACGGGGCCGGGTCCACGTGGGCCACCGGGTCCTGGCGCAGCCGGCGGGCGTAGTGGGCGAGTTCGGCGTACGCGTCGGCCAGCGCGTCCCGCTGGGCCCGCCAGGAGTCGATCGGCCAGAGCGTCACCACCAGGGCCTGGCTGGCGCCGCCGAGCGCGCAGAGCAGCCCGTGGCCCAGCGCCGTGGGGACGCTGACGGGCAGTTGGACGACGACCAGCATCACCGAGACGGTGGTCGCGGCCACCACCCCGGCGCTCGGCCCGATCGACCAGGCCAGCCCGGCGCCGAAGGCCCAGAGCGCCAGCAGCACCGGAAACGCCCCGGGGATGCCGACCGCCAGGTACCCGAGGAAGGTGCTGACGCCCAGTCCGATCCCGGCCGCCACCGCCAGCGAGACCCGGGGGCGGAAGCTGCGCTGGAAGGTGGCCGTCCCGGCGATGAAGGCGCCCATCGCGGCCGAGGTGGCGGAGCCCGGGCCGAGCAGGGCCAGGGTCGGGAAGACCACCAGGGCCGCGGCCACCGCTCCGCGCAGCGCCCGGCGGGGACTGCTGAGGCTCCGGTCCACCTTCAGCCCGGCGCGCACGCTGTCGCGCAGGGCCGCAAACCAGGACATAGGGCACAGCTTAGACCGGGGTACTCCTCAGTCCCCGGATTCTCCGTCCGCACCACAGGAGCGCGGCGGTGGGCAGGAAGACCGCGTCCGCCGCGATCATCGTGAGGGAGAAGAAGGGCAGGCCGAGCAGGACCGCGATGCCCAGGTGCTCGGCCGCCAACAGGACCAGCAGGACGTTCTTCAGACGGCGGTTCAGCAGGGTGAAGGGGAAGGCCACCTGGAGGATCACCGTGCCGTAGGTGAGCAGGAAGACCAGCACCAGGGAGCCGCCGGCTAGGGCCGAGAGGGCGGGCCAGGGGGTGAAGTAGTCCAGGTGGAGCGGGTAGTGCAGGGCGGTGCCGTCCTGCCAGCGCGAACCCTGCACCTTGTACCAGCCGGCCGTGGCGTACACCAGCACCACCTGGGCGCCGATCACCAGCAGGGCACAGTGGTGGGTCATGTTCGCCAGCGCGTCCAGCACCGCCCGCGGCTCGCCCTCCGGGGCGCGGCGGTCGACGGCCCACCAGAGGGCGGCGGTCAGCCAGAGCAGGAGCAGCAGCCAGCGCGGCCACGGCCACGGACCGGGCCCGAGCAGCAGCGGCACGCCGAGCAACGCCCAGAGCCAGGGCGCGCCCCGCCGCCGGCCGGCCCGGGCGGTGCGGCGGGCGTCCAGCGACCAGACCTCGGCGCAGCGGGTGAAGACCAGGTAGAGGGCGAGCAGGTGGATCACGTTGTCCCCGCCGTCGCCGACGAAGACGTTCCGGTTCTGCAGCGAGACCACGGTGGCCAGGTACACCGCCCCGCTGGCCCTGGTCCGCCAGCCGAGCGCGAACAGCACCGCCGCCACGATCGCCAGGTGGTAGAGCAGCTCGAACCAGAGCCGCCCGGAGTACCAGGTCTGCACCGAGAAGGCGTCGTTCTCCGCCAGCAGACCGGCCGCCAGCCGGTCCGACCAGGGGGAGAGGTCGCCGTACAGCACCCGGCGGTCGGGCCACTCGCGGAGCAGGAAGGCCGCCCAGACCAGGCCGAAGCCGATCCGCACCACCGCCGCCTGGTGGCGGCCCAGGGTACGGGCGGAGAAAGCTTCCGCCGCGCGCCGCCAGGCGGGCGGGGGCGGTGGCTCGGGCTGCTGACCCTCGGTCAGCTCTTCGGGCGCCAGGTCGGTCGAGGTCACCGGAGCCCCCGCAGGTCGTCCTCGTCCACCGGCCACCAGGGCAGCTCACGGACCTTCGGGGCGGTGTCCACCTGCTCCCGGCTCCACGACGGCGGAGCCAGCACGGTGGTGACCACCCGCACCTGCACCTCGTACGGCCGGCGCCCCTCGGGGGACGGGCCGATCCGCTGCAGGGCGGTGCGCTTCAGGTAGAGCTCGGAGGGCTTGGCCCGGGTGCCGGGCGCGGTGCCGTCCTCCGGGTGGGCGGAGTCGTAGAAGTCCCAGGCCCGGCGGAGCTGGTTCTGGTCCAGGTGGCTGGGCGCCGGATTGCCCCGGACGGCCGCGATGTCACGGGCCGTCAGCCCGAGCCACTCGCCGGTGGACTCGGTGCCGTCCGCGGCCACGGTGCGCAGCCTGGCCTCCAGGGAGACGTTCTGCTGGAGCGGGTCGGGCGCGAAGAGCTTCCAGTTCTGCTCGAACTCCGGGTAGACCACCGCGTCCAGCTGCGGCCGGTACCGGTCGGAGAGGGCGTTCGGCGGCGCCGAGTTCAGGAACAGCACGGCCAGGAACAGGCCGGTGCCGCCGAGCAGCGCCGCACCCGCGAGCACGAGCACGGCGGCCGCCGGGGTGGACCAGGTACGCACGGCAGCAGCTCCCCTCCGGCACGGGCGTGCCGGGGGTCATCCTGCCGCAGCGCCCACCTGGGCGGAAGGCACTACAGGACGAAGGCGTCCCGGCCGTCGCTGCTGACCATCGGGCGGCCGGCCGCCTCCCAGGCGAACATGCCACCGTCCACGTTGACCGCCTCGCGGCCCTGCTGAACCAGGTACTGCACGACCTGAGCGGAGCGGCCGCCGACCCGGCACATCACGTACAGCTTCTCCGCCGGCAGCTCGTCCAGGCGGGCCACCACCTGGCCGATCGGGATGTGCAGCGCGCCGTCCACGTGCCCGGCGTCCCACTCGTCCTGCTCGCGGACGTCGAGCAGCGGGGCGTCGGCGGGCACCGAGGCGGCATCGGTGGTGGGGAGCTGGGCGAACATCTCGGTCTCCTGGGTGCGTCGGCGGTCCCCGCCATTCTGCCCCGCCGCGGCGCCCGCGGTGGCCTCGGACAGCAGCCGGTCCAGTTCGGCCTGCTTGGCGGCGGCCCGGCCGAGCAGCTGCTCGGCCAGCTCCTCCAGCAGCCGCTCCGGCTCCTGCGGGGCCAGCCGGAGCAGCTCGCCCATCGAGCTGTTCTCCAGCCGGACCTGCTCGACGGCCAGGTTGCGGATCCTGACGGTCAGCCAGTCCAGCCGCTGGAGCAGCCACCCCTCACGCTCCGGGGCGCCCGGGGCGGGGGCCGACTCGGGAGCGGTCGACCACTCCTCGGCCAGCTCCTCCAGACCCTTGGCGTCGCCCTGCGCGTAGGCCTCGTTGACCCGGGCGATGAAGGCCGCCCGGCGCTGCTGCTCGGCCGGGTCGGTGGTCAGGTCGGGGTGGGCCCGGCGGGCCAGCTCGCGGTACAGCCGCTGCGCCTCCCTCCCCGGGCGGACCCTGCGCGGCTGCTCCGGCGCGGCGGCCGGGGCCTCCGGCGGCAGCTGGTCGAAGAGGGCGTCCAGGTCCGGGAGTTCGGCGACCCGGTGGCGGGCCTCGGCGGCCCGGCGGATGTCCTCGTGGAGCCCGGTGCGGGCCGCGACGGTCTCCGCGACCAGGGCGTCCAGCTCGTCGAGCCGGGCGTACAGCGGGCCGAGCAGCTGATGGTGGATCAGCGCGAAGTTGTCGATCTCCACCCGTAGCGTCTCGACGTCCACCTCCAGGGTCAGCCACGCCAACTCCGCAGCGGCGACCCGCTCCTCCAACTCCACCGCAGCCTCCAACCCGGTCGGACGACTGGCCAGCCTACCGACCGGGTAAGGGAGGGGCTGGTGGTGCGCAGGGGGCGCGCGTGAGGTGACACGCAACTGATACTTACGAATCTCCCCGATTCGCTTTCAGTCCCGCCCCCCACCGTGCTTCGCTGGAAGGTGCAGCGGGAACGACCACACAGGAGCGGCAGCCAGGCGGGAGCAGACGTCATCCATGGTGCACGAGCCCAACTCCACACCGTCGGCCGATCAGCCGTCAGTCTCCGCACTGGTCAGACTGGCCGCCCTGCTGGTCGACCCCGACGGTCGGATCGCGCACTGGAACCGCGCCGCCGAGGAGCTGTTCGGCCACCGCGCCGAAGTCGCCCACGGCCGCACCGCCTCCGGCCTGCTGCCCGCCGTCGAACCGCGCCCCGAGACCGCCCTCCCCCGCCCGGCCGGCACCCCGCCGCGCCGCTGCGACGCGCTGGACACCCTGGACGACCTGACCCAGACCGGCCCCGCGCCGTGGGCCGGGGCGATGCCGGTGCTGGACCGCGAGGAGCGGCTGCGGGACGTCCTCTGGTGGGCCTGGCCGCTGACCGAGCCGTCCGGCCGCAGCCTGCTGGTGCTCGCCGCCGACGCCCGCCCGCTGCGCACCGGCGGCCCGCGGATCGCGCTCGGCGCCCGGCAGCTGCCGTTCGCCCCCGCCCCCGGGCCGGTCGGCGGGCTGCACCGCGCCACCCCCGACTTCACCCCCGCCGGCCCGGCCGGCGCCGCCGCCCTGGCCGGCCTGCTGCCCCCGCACTCCTCCGAGACCCGCCGGGCCCGCCTGCTCACCGCCCTCACCACCGCCGGGCTGCCCGCCCTCTGGGTCGACCCGACCACCCGGCTCCCGGTCCTCCCGTACGAGCCCTCCGGCGCCCGGGCCGCCTCCGGCCTCGGCCGCCGCTACCCGACCCCGCAGCAGCGCGGCGCCCAGCAGCGGACCGAGCGGCCGCGGGCGCTGCGCCGCCCGCCCGAACCCCAGCGGCCCGCCACCGGCAGCCTCCAGGTGCTGACCGGCGGCGCCGTGCCGCAGCCCCGCGACCCGGCCGCGCCCGCCGCCGGTGAGCCCGCGGCACCGTCCGCACCGTCCGTACCGATCCAGGGCACCGCACCGAACGGCAACCGGGCCGCCACCGCCGCGGCCGACACCCCCTCCACCGGCCCGACCCCGGGAGGCCCCGCCATCGAGTCCGCCGCCGACCGCACCGACCCCCAGCCCGCCGACGCGCGGCAGAACGGGCACCGCCCGCACCAGCTGCCCGCCCAGCCCGCCGCACCCTCCCCCGCCGTGGAGGTGCTGACCACCAGTCAGGCCGGGGAGCAGCTGGCCCTGTTGAGCGAGTTCGGCAGCCGGGTCGGCACCACCCTGGACCTGGACGCCACCGCCCGCGAGCTGTGCGACGTCCTGGTGCCGAGGATCGCCGACTTCGCCTGCGTGGACCTGCGGGACGGCCTGATCTCCGACTCGGTGCTCCCGTCCACCCCGCCCTCCGACACCACCACGCTGCGCCGGGTCGCCCGCGCGTACAACGCCACCGCGGGGGAGTGGGAGCACGTGCTGGAGGAGGGCGCGCTGCTCCAGATGCCCCGCTCCACCCCGCCCGGCCTGGCGCTCCAGGAGAACCACCCCGTACTGGTCCCGGTGATCAACCCGGACGTGGCGGTGGACTACGCGGCCTCGCTCGGCGGGCCCGAGCTGGTGCCGGTGGTGATGGACCGTTCGATGCTGGTGCTGCCGCTCTCCGCCCGCGGCACCGTGCTCGGCATCCTCAAGCTGCTCCGGCTGCCCGACCGGGCCCCCTTCGACCACAGCGACGCCGCCACCCTGCGCGAGCTGGCCGCCCGGGCCGCCCTCTCACTGGACAACGCGCGCGCCCACCGGGCCGAGCAGAAGACCGCCACCACCCTCCAGCGCTCGATGATCCCGACCAGGCCGCCGCGGATCCCCGGCGTCCAGATCGCCCACCGCTACCTGCCGGGCGACCCGAAGGCCGAGGTCGGCGGCGACTGGTTCGACGCGATCCAGCTGCCCGGCAGCCGGGTCGCCCTGGTGGTCGGCGACGTGATGGGCCACGGCCTGCTCTCGGCCGCCGCGATGGGCCGCTTCCGCACCGCGATGCAGACCCTGGCCGCCCTCGACCTGCCGCCCGGCCAGCTGCTCCGCCACCTGGACAACCTGGCCCACAAGCTCGGCGACGACCACCTGGCCACCTGCCTGTACGCGGTCTACGACCCGATCAACCGCACCTGCGAGCTGGCCAGCGCCGGCCACGTCCCCCCGGTGCTGGTGCACCCGGACGGCACCGGCGAGCTGCTGGAGATCCCGGCCGGCGCCCCGATCGGGGTCGGCGGGGTGCCCTTCGTGGCCAAGCGGATCGACGTCTCGGACGGCTCGATGCTGGTGCTCTGCACCGACGGTCTGGTCGAGGTCAGGGGCGGGGACATAGGGGCCGGCCTGGCCGCCCTGTGCGGGAACCTGATCGACCCCAAGCAGACCCCCGAGGAGGCCTGCGACGTGGTCCTGGAGCGGCTCCACTCGGAGGACCGCCAGGACGACATCGCCCTGCTGGTGGCCCGCTTCGACGGGGTCGCCCCGACCGAGGTGGCCACCTGGGAGCTCAACGTCGGCGAGGCGGAGGTCCGCCGGGCCCGTCGGCTGGTCCGCGAGCAGCTCGCCGCCTGGCAGCTGGAGGGGCTCACCGACACCGTCGAGCTGCTGGTCAGCGAGCTGGTGACGAACGCGGTCCGGGTGGCCCGGGACCACGTCCAGCTCCAGCTCATCCGGGTGGACAAGCTGCTGGTCGAGGTCAGCGACGACAACCACAACCTGCCCTCGCTGGAGCCCTCCGAGGAGATGGACGAGAACGGGCGCGGGCTCAACCTGGTCAGCAAGCTCGCCGAGAAGTGGGGCACCGCCCGCAAGGCGGTCGGCAAGGTCGTCTGGTTCGAGATGGCCCTCCCCCGCAGTTAGGGGGACAACGTGATGCTTTCTGGGGGCGCGGGGAACTGCGCGAGTACGGAAGGCGGACCAGTGCTAGGTCGGGGCATGCGAGCCAGTTGCAGCACGTGCCGTTCCCCTGCGCGCAGTTCCCCGCGCCCCTGAAGGCCCCTCCGGGGCCCAGGCTCAGGGAGCGACCGGCGCGCGGCGGCGGCGGGCCTCGGTGGCCACGGCGGTGGCGGCGGTGACGCCGGCCAGCACCCGCGGCCAGAAGTCACCGAAGACCTCCATCGCGGCCGCGATCAGCACCGCGGCGACCAGCGCGGCCACGTGCTCCAGCCCCGCCAGGTTCGGCAGCACGATCGCCTCGCCGATCATCACCGCGGCCACCAGCCCGCCGGTGAACCAGGCCCGGCAGCGGATCGCGATCACGATCGCCAGCGCCACCACGGCGGCCGACGGCCCGGTGTCCCGGACGTGCGCCACCTCGGGCGGGAAGCCGAACAGGTGGTCCGGGCCGATCGCCACCCCGATCCGGGCGAACAGCGTCCCGGCCAGCGTGCAGGCGTAGGCCACCACCAGGGTCAGCCGCCGCCCGAGCACCAGCTCGGCGAGCCCGAAGACCAGGAAGACCTGTGCCAACGCGCCCCAGACCGGCAGGTCCAGCGCCGGGACGTACAGCGAGAGGGGGGTGCGCAGCAGCGAGACGTCCAGCGGGAGGGCTGCCTTGACCACCCCGACGTGGGTGACGAAGCGCCCTCCGCCGGGCAGGTGCTGGACGATGCTGAACAGCAGCACCAGCAGGGTCGCGGTGGTGGCGAGCGGGACGGCGGCGAACTTCTTGCGGGCCAGCTCGGTGCGGACGGTGGAGTACAGCTGACCCCACTCCGCGACGGCGGCCCGCCGCACGTGGCCCATCGGCCCCGTTCGCTGTTCGTTCACTGACGTCCCCGTTCACTGCGCAACGCCGACACGGAATGCCGACTCCGTATTGTCGACAACGCATTGCCGACGGCCACCAGACTTTCGCGGCCCACTACATCCACAGTAGGTATCCGCTAAACGGACCGCATCAGCTCACGAGCCGAATCGGGGTCATCCTCCAGGCGGATATCGACCCCCGGACATCCCCCGGTCGGGGGTCCATTGCGGCTTCCCTCCGCCCCCCGGCGGAGGGCTTACCGCTCCCCGTCGCGTTCCGGCGCCGGCAGCGCGGCGGGACCTCCGGCTGCGGCGATGGCCGGCCGGGCGTGCCGGCGGCGGAACAGGGCGGGAAGGCTCGGTGCGGTGATGAAGCCCTCGGCCCGGGCACTCGCGATGCCGATCCGGGGAATCTCACCGCTCTTCTCGAAGAGCAGATAACGCGGTTCCCAGATCGGGCGGTACTTCGCATTCGCCCGGTAGAGCGACTCGATCTGCCACCAGCGGGAGAAGAAGCCGAGCACGGAACGCCACAGCCGGAGCACCGGCCCGGCACCGAGCTTGGAGCCGCGCTCGAAAACGGAACGGAACATCGCGAAGTTCAGCGAGACCCGCTGGAGGTCGACGGTCTTCGCCTGCTGGAGCAGTTCGATCACCATGAACTCCATCAGGCCGTTCTCGGTGTCCCGGGCCCGGCGCATCAGGTCCAGCGAGAGCCCGTTCGCGCCCCAGGGCACGAAGCTCAGCAGCGCCTGCAGCTCGCCCTCGGCGTCGTGGCACTCCAGCATCACGCAGCGGCCGTCGCCCGGATCGCCCAGGCGGCCGAGCGCCATCGAGAAGCCGCGCTCGGTGGCGCCGTCCCGCCAGTGGTCCGCCTTCTCCACCAGCTCGGCCATCTCGGCCTCGGGGATCTCCTCGTGCCGGCGGATCCGGACGGTGTACCCGGCCCGCTTGACCCGGTTGTACGCCTGCCGGACCACCCGCATCGCGCGGCCGTCCAGCGAGAACTCGTCCAGCTCGACGATCGCCTCGTCACCCAGCTCCAGCGCGTCCAGCCCGTGCCGGGCGTAGATCACCCCGGCCTCCTCGGAGGCGCCCATCACCGCCGGGGCCCAGGCGTGCTCGCGGGCCTCGGCCAGCCAGCACTCGATCGCCCCCGGCCAGGCCTCCGGATCGCCGATCGGGTCGCCGGAGGCCAGCGAGACGCCACCGACCACCCGGTAGGTGACGGCCGCCTTGCCGCTCGGCGAGAAGATCACCGCCTTGTCCCGGCGGAGCGCGAAGTAGCCCAGCGAGTCCCGCTCGCCCTGCTTCTCCAGCAGCGCGCGCAGCTTGGCCTCGTCCTCCGGGGTCTGCAGCTCCTGGCCGCGCGGCGAGCGGAACGCCACGTACAGCACCAGCAGGAAGAGCACCGCGCCCATCGCGTTGATGAAGCCGTTCACCCAGGTGGGGGCGGAGATCACCCGCTCCATGTGGGCCGAGGGCTCGACCGTGATCATCCGGGCGATCGAGTACCGGAAGCGGTCCCCGAAGTCGGCCCCGGTGATCTCGTTGGTCCAGCCGACCAGCAGGGCGCCGATCCCGCCGCCGACCAGCAGGCCGCCGACGAAGGCCGCCACCGCCGACTTGGGGTTGGAGCGGTCGCCCTTGGAGGTGAACTCCCGCCGGCCGAGCAGCAGGGCGAAGAAGAACAGCCCGGTCAGCACGGCGGAGAAGTAGTTGAAGGGGTGGCGGTTGAAGTGCAGGCCGTCCGGCGAGACCGCCAGCAGCAGCACGTAGGCCGTGAAGAAGACCCCGGACAGCACCGTGTTGAAGATCCACGCGGCCCGCTTGCGGCGGCGCATCGCCACCGCGAGCAGCAGCGAGAGCACCACCGAGGTGAGGCCGGCCGTCATCAGGTACGGGGTGAAGAACTCGCCCTCGTTGTGGGTGCGCACCTGGTCCTTGAACGGGACGGCGAGCACCGCGACCAGGTTCAGCAGCGCCAGCAGCCGCAGGTACCAGACGGTGAACGCGGCGGCCCGGGGCCGCCAGCGGGCCAGCAGCCTCCCGAGGGCGCCGGTGTGCTCGGCTGGCGTGGTCGCGGGCTCCGGCTTCACGGTGGAGGACACAGCTCAATTCCAAACGATCAGGTGACGGGGCGCATCCGCACGCACACGGGCCGACGGCCAGGGCCTGTCCCCGCAGACCATGGTTGCTCACCGGAGATGAGAAATACGTGAACCCGGTAGCGGATTCGCGACCCCCCCGAACGGCGGGGGTGCTCTCCCCCCGACCGACGGCACGGCCGCCCCGGCCTGCCCCTAGGCTCGAATCGCACGCGCTCCCACACCCTCATACCCGCGCGCGCGAGGAGGCACGGCCATGACGGCCATCCGCGTACTGATCGTGGACGACGAGATCCTGGTCCGCTCCGGCCTCGGCCTGATCGTGGGCTCCGCCCCCGACCTCGAGGTGGTCGGCGACTGCTCCGGGGCCCAGGCCGAGGACCGGGTGACGGCGCTGCGGCCGCACGTGGTGCTGCTGGACATCCGGATGCCCGACCTGGACGGCATCTCGGTGCTCCGCAGGCTGCGCGCCCTGCCGTACCCCCCGGCCGTGGCGATGCTGACCACCTTCGACACCGACGAGTACATCGGCACCGCGCTGCGGGCCGGCGCGGCCGGCTTCCTGCTCAAGGACACCGCCCCCGAGCAGCTGGTGCACGCCGTCCGGGTGCTGGCGGCCGGCGGCAGCGTGCTCTCGCCGACCGTCACCCGCACGGTGATCAGCGGCTACGTCGAGGGCGGCGGCCCGGACGCCGAGGCGGCCGCCCTCACCCGCGGCCTGACCGGCCGCGAGCTGGACGTGCTGGCCCTGCTCGGCGAGGGTCTGTCCAACGCCGAGATCGCCGACCGGCTCTTCCTCGGCACCGGCACCGTCAAGGACCACATCAGCGCCATCCTCGGGAAGCTCGCCGCCGCCAACCGGGTGCAGGCCGCCGTGGTGGCCAACCGGGCCGGGCTGGTCCGCACCCCGCCCCGGCCCGAGGCGTGACCACCCCCGGCCGGGCCCGCCCGGCCTGGCTCAGCGCCCCCTGGACCACCGCGCCCTGGCTGATGCTGCTGCTCCCGGTGCTGGCGGCCGCGGCGGACGCCGCCCTGGTGGCCAGGGACTCCCCCTGGTGGGAGCTGGTGCTCTCGGCCCTCTCCACCGGTGCGCTGGTGCTGCGCCGCCGCTTCCCGGTGCTCACCCTGCTGCTGGTGCTGCCCGGCACCTTCGTCAACTACATCTGGATCGCGCCGATGACCGCGGTCTACTCGGTCGCCGCACACCGGCCCGGGCTGCGCGCCCCCGTCATCAGCGCCACCGTCCTCTCGCTGGTGGAGTTCTTCCACTGGCCGCTGACCGACCACCCGCTGGCCCTGGACCAGGACAACGCGCTCTACGCCATCCAGTGCGTGATGGTCGGCGCCGGGCCCGCAGCCCTCGGCCTGCTGGCCCGCACCCGGAAGGAACTGGCCGACCGGCTGGCCGAACTGACGGAGGGCCGGCAGCGCGAGCACCGGCTGCTGGCCGAGCGGGTGCTCTCCACCGAACGGGCCCGGCTCGCCCGGGAGATGCACGACGTGGTCTCGCACCAGGTCAGCCTGATCTCGATCCAGGCCGGGGCCCTCCAGGTCTCCGCCACCGACCCGGCCACCCGGGCCACCGCCCGCACCATCCGGGAGCTCTCGGTCCGCACCCTGGACGAGCTGCGCCAGATGGTCGGCGTGCTGCGGGCCGCCGCGCAGTCCCCCGGCGGCGACCGCCTCGCCGAACCGCTCTCCCCGCAGCCCCGGCTGGCCGACCTGCCCCGGCTGATCGAGGGCAGCGGACTGCCCGTCACCAGCGAGCTGGCGGCGGGGGACCGGCCCTGGCCGGAGTCGGTGGAGCGGGCCGCCTTCCGCACCGTGCAGGAGGCGCTCACCAACATCACCAAGCACGCGCCGGAGGCCGCCGTCGAGGTCCGGCTCTGCACCGCGGGCAGCCGGCTGCTGGTCGAGGTCCGCAACGGCCCGCCCGGCCGGCACCCCGAACCCTCCGAGACCCTGCCCGGCGGGGGCCACGGACTGGTCGGCCTGCGCGAGCGGGCCGAGCGCCTCGGCGGCACGCTGACCGCGGGGCCCACGCCCGAGGGCGGCTTCGCGGTCCGGGCGGAGCTCCCGGTCGCGGGGGAGTGAGCCCACCGGGGTGACCCTGGTCACAAGGGCGGCCCTCCGGGGCCCGCCCCTGTGCACCGGAGAACGAGAAAGCCCCGCAGATCCTGAGGATCTGCGGGGCTTCGCTGTGCGCGAGGGGGGAGTTGAACCCCCACGCCCTTTCGGGCACTGGAACCTGAATCCAGCGCGTCTGCCTATTCCGCCACCCGCGCAAGGGTGTTTGTCTTCCGGTCTTCCGACCCGCTCGGCCTGGGCCTTGCTGGTCTTCCGTTCGGCTCCCTCTCGGGCGCCCCTTCCGACATGAGAAACATTAGCACGCCTCCGCCCGAACCTACGAATCCCTTCCCGCGGCACCCCGCAACCGGAGCGGTCGCCCTTCCCGCAGCGCCGCCGGTCGGGGCCGGTCGGGTGCAGGCGAACGGGTGATCGAGGGATGACCACGGGCCCCTGCGGGTAGCCCTGGCTTGCGCCCCGCCGCGCCGGGGGAACCGTGGGGACGGCCCCGGCGTGGATACGATCAGTACGGAAGTACCGCTATCGCGCCCGCGGGCGGCCGGACCGAACGCCCTTGGAAGGGGGTGCCCCACGGTGGGAGTACTGAAGAAGTTCGAGCAGCGGCTCGAGGGTCTCGTGAACGGCACCTTCGCCAAGGTGTTCAAGTCCGAGGTGCAGCCGGTGGAGATCGCCGGAGCGCTCCAGAGGGAGTGCGACAACAACGCGACCATCTGGAACCGCGACCGCACCGTGGTGCCGAACGACTTCATCGTCGAGCTCTCCCCGCACGACCACGAGCGCCTCAGCCCGTACGCCGGGCAGCTGGGCAGCGAGCTGGCCGGCATGGTGCAGGAGTACGCCGAGGCACAGCGGTACAGCTTCATGGGCCCGCTCCAGGTGTCGCTGGAGAAGGCCGACGACCTGGACACCGGGCTCTACCGGGTGCGCAGCCGCACGCTGGCCTCCGAACAGCCGCCGGCCCAGCCCGCGCCGCCCCAACAGCAGCAGGGCTACGGCCGCCAGCCCACCCCGCCGGCCCCCGGCGCACCGTGGCAGCAGCAGGGCGCGGCTCCGTACGGGGCGCCGCCCCCGCCGGCCGCACCCCCCTCGATGCCCCCGACGCCCCCGCAGGCGGGCGGCGGCAACGTCCGGCCGTTCCCCGGTGCGGGCCACGGTGGCCCGGCCACCCGGCGCTGGATCGAGGTGAACGGGCAGCGGCACCAGATCACCGGGAACGCCTGCGTGCTCGGCCGCTCGACCGAGGCCGACATCCGGATCGACGACCCCGGGGTCTCCCGCAAGCACGCCGAGATCAGGCCCGGGACCCCGGCCATGGTGCTCGACCTGGGATCGACCAACGGCATCGTGGTGGACGGACAGCACACCCAGCGCGCTACGCTCCGCGACGGCTCCAGGATCGTCCTGGGCAGCACCACCATCGTCTACCGACAGGTCGAAGGGTGATCGCCCGGTCATGTCAGAACTGACCCTGACGGTCATGCGGCTGGGTTTCCTCGCCGTGCTGTGGCTGTTCGTCATCGTCGCCGTCCAGGTGATCCGCAGTGACCTGTTCGGCACCAAGGTGAACCAGCGCACCGCCGCGCGCCGCGCGGCCGCGCCGGCCTCCGCCGCCCCCGGCGGGGGGCACCCCGCCCCGCCCCCGCAGGCCGCCCCCGGCCCCGGCCGCCGCCGCGGTGCGCCGACCCAGCTGGTCGTCGTGCAGGGCTCGCTGGCCGGCACCACGGTGGCGCTGCAGGGGCAGACCATCACGCTCGGCCGGGCCCACGACTCCACGATCGTGCTGGACGACGACTACGCCTCGTCCCGGCATGCCAGGATCTACCCCGATCAGACTGGGCAGTGGACGGTGGAGGATCTAGGCTCCACCAACGGCACCTATCTGGACCGGCAGCGGCTCACCGCGCCCACCCCGCTCCAGCCGGGGATGCCGATCCGTATCGGCAGGACCGTCATCGAACTGCGGAAGTAGCGGCGCATGAGGGACAGCACACCGTCCACCCGAAGGAGGGCTCGGACCGCATGACTCTCGTGCTGCGCTTCGCCGCCGGATCGCACAAGGGACTGATCCGGGAGGGGAACGAGGACTCTGGCTACGCCGGCCCCCGGCTGCTCGCGGTCGCCGACGGCATGGGCGGCGCCGCCGCCGGTGAGGTCGCCTCCTCCGAGGTGCTGGGCTCCATCGTCCGCCTGGACGAGGACGTGCCCGGCGCCGACCTGCTGACCCTGCTGAACGACGCCGTGCAGGGCGCCAACGAACGCCTGCGGCAGATGGTCGAGGACGACCCGCACCTCGAGGGCATGGGCTGCACGCTCACCGCGATGCTCTGGACCGGGCAGCGGATGGGCATGGTGCACATCGGCGACTCCCGGGCCTACCTGCTCCGGGACGGCTCGCTGGCCCAGATCACCCAGGACCACACCTGGGTGCAGCGGCTGGTCGACGAGGGCCGGATCACGCCCGAGGAGGCCGAGACCCACCCGCAGCGCTCGCTGCTGATGCGGGCGCTGGACGGCCGCGGCCAGGTCGAGCCCGACCTGTCGATCCGTGAGGTCCGGGCCGGCGACCGCTACCTGATCTGTTCCGACGGTCTGTCGGGACCGGTCAGCCACCAGACCCTGGAGGAGACGCTCGGGAGCTTCTACTCCCCCGAGCAGACCGTCCAGGAGCTGATCCAGCTGGCGCTGCGCGGCGGCGGCCCGGACAACATCACCTGCGTGGTGGCGGACGTCATCGACGTCGGCGCCACCGACCCGCACAGCGCCGGCTACGCCGACGTCCCCGTGGTGGTCGGCGCGGTGGCCGACGCCCCGCCCGCCAACGACCACGCCCTTCCGAACACCGCGGCCGGCCGGGCCGCCGGACTGGGCCGCCCGCAGGGCGCGTTCGGACCGGCCAGCGGCTACGGCCAGCAGGCCGGCTTCGGCCCCGCCGAGGGCTACGGGGCGGGCGAGGGCGCACCGGACGCGCACGAGCACGGCGGCTACGAGGAGGAGGCGGCGCAGCCCGCCCCGCCCTCGCGGCGCCGGAAGAAGAAGTTCGGCTGGTTCAAGCTGACCCTCACCCTGCTGGTGCTCCTGGGCCTGCTCGGCGCCGGCGGCTACGCGGGCTGGCGCTGGACCCAGGGCCAGTACTACGTGGGCGCCTCCGGCGACTCCGTGGCGGTCTACCGGGGCATCAACCAGAACCTGGCCGGCCTCGGACTGTCGAAGGTCTACCAGGCGCACGCCGAGGTGCAGCTGAAGTTCCTTCCGCCGTACCAGCAGACCCAGGTGTCCAACACCATCCAGGCCAGCAGCCTGGCGGACGCCGAGGAGCAGGTGAAGAAGCTGGGCGCCCAGGCGGAGGTCTGCAAGAAGGTCGCCGCCACCCCGGCCGGCACCGCCCCGACCCTGACCGAGCAGGAGCAGAAGCTGGCCGCCTCCTGCCCGACCCCGTAGTGGCGCCCGCCGCCACCGCGACCCTGATGACCGCAGCGACACCGGCCCCTCCAGCGGGTCCCACAGCCGTCGGGGAGCGGCCGTCAACGTGAGCAGTTTCGACCTGAGCAGTAGTCAGACCGGTGGTGAACAGCGCTCCCGGCGCCGGGAGAACACCACCATCACGCCCCAGGGCGCGCCCAACCGCCGCAACACCGAGCTGGCCCTGCTGGCCTTCGCGGTGCTGCTGCCGATGCTGGCGTACGCCAACGTCGGCCTGGCGATGGACGGCACCCTGCCCGCCGGCATGCTCGGCTACGGCCTGGGCATGGGCGCGCTCGCGCTCGTCGCCCACCTGGTGATGCGGAAGTGGGCGCCGTACGCCGACCCGCTGCTGCTGCCGCTGGCCACCCTGCTCAACGGCCTCGGCGTGGTGATGATCTGGCGGCTCGACAAGGCCGGCAAGGTGCTCTCCAACAACTTCGCGGCCGCGCCCAACCAGCTGATGTGGTCCGGGCTCGGGGTCGCGATGTTCATCGGCGTGATCCTGCTGCTCAAGGACCACCGGATCCTCCAGCGGTACACCTACATCTCGATGGTGGTGGCCCTGGTGCTGCTGGCCGCGCCGGCCTTCTTCCCGAGCCGGGCCGAGGACTTCGGCGCCAAGATCTGGATCCGCTTCGGCGGCTTCTCGATCCAGCCGGGCGAGTTCGCCAAGATCATCCTGACCGTGTTCTTCGCCGGGTACCTGATGGTCAAGCGGGACGCGCTGGCGCTGGCCAGCCGCCGCTTCATGGGCCTCTACCTGCCGCGCGGGCGCGACCTCGGGCCGATCATCGTGGTCTGGCTGCTCTCCATCCTGATCCTGATCTTCGAGACCGACCTCGGCTCCTCCTTCCTCTTCTTCGGCCTCTTCGTGGTGATGCTCTACGTCGCCACCGAGCGGACCAGCTGGATCGTCTTCGGCCTGCTGATGTCGGTCAGCGGCGCGGCCCTGGTGGCCACCTCCGAGCCGCACGTGAAGACCCGCATCGACGCCTGGCTCGACCCGATGGCCGCCTTCAGCCCCACCCCGCCGAAGGGCGCCACCGAGCAGATCGGCCAGACCCTGATGGCCTTCGGCTCCGGCGGGGTCACCGGCAGCGGGCTCGGCCAGGGGCGGTCCTGGCTGATCCAGTTCGCCGCCAAGAGCGACTTCATCCTCGGCTCCTTCGGCGAGGAGCTCGGGCTCACCGGCCTGATGGCGCTCTTCCTGCTCTACGGCCTGGTGGTCCAGCGCGGCCTGCGCACCGCGATCGCCGCCCGCGACCCGTTCGGCAAGCTGCTCGCGGTCGGCCTCTCCTCCGCCTTCGCGCTCCAGGTCTTCGTGGTGGCCGGCGGCGTCACCGGACTGATCCCGCTGACCGGCATGACGATGCCCTTCCTCGCCCAGGGCGGCTCCTCGGTGGTGGCCAACTGGGCGCTGATCGCCGTCCTGCTCAAGATCAGCGACTCCGCCCGGCGCCCGGCCGCCGAACCGCAGCCGCAGCCCTCCGGCGGCGAACCCCTGGCCCGTCCGGCGGCCGGCGCACCGCAGCCGACCACCCCGCCGCTCGGCACCCCGCAGCCCGGCACCCCGTCGCTCGGGGGCCAGGCCGGACCCGGCCCCGAAGGCGTGACCGAACCCATCCGGGGAGCCCACTCGTGAACAAGCCGATCCGCCGGGTCTCGATCTTCTGCCTGGTCCTGGTGCTGGCCCTGATGATCCGGGTCAACTGGGTCCAGGGCGTCCAGGCCGACAGCCTGGCCAACCACCCCAAGAACCTGCGCACCAAGTTCGACCGCTACGCCTACCCGCGCGGCAACATCGTCGTGGCCGGGGGCCAGCCGGTCACCAAGTCGGACTTCGTCAACGGCTACCGCTACAAGTACAAGCGCGCCTGGGTGGACGGCCCGATGTGGGCGCCCGTCACCGGGTACTCCTCGCAGGCCTTCGACACCAGCCAGCTGGAGAAGCTGGAGGACGGCATCCTCTCCGGCTCCGACTCCCGGCTGTTCTTCCGCAACACCCTGGACATGCTGACCGGCAAGGAGAAGCAGGGCGGCGACGTGGTCACCACCCTCAGCCCCAAGGCGCAGAAGGCCGGCTTCGAGGGGCTCGGCGACAAGAAGGGCGCCGTGGTCGCGCTCGACCCGCGCACCGGCGCGATCCTCGCGCTGGTCTCCACGCCCTCCTACGACCCCGGCAGCTTCGCCGGCACCGGGGACGCCGACTCCAAGGCCTGGAACGCGCTGCAGGCCGACGCCAACAAGCCGATGCTCAACCGCGCGCTGCGCGAGACGTACCCGCCCGGCTCGACCTTCAAGCTGGTCACCGCCGCGGCCGCGTTCGAGAGCGGCAAGTACCAGAACGTGACCGACGTCACCGACACCCCGGCCAAGTACCTGCTGCCCGGCACCAACACCGAGCTGAAGAACGCCAGCGCCAACGAGCCCTGCGCCAACGCCACCGTGCAGGACGCCATGGACCTGTCCTGCAACACGGTCTTCGGCAAGATCGGCGCCGAGGTCGGCGGCGACAAGCTGCGCGCCCAGGCGGAGAAGTTCGGCTTCAACAACGACCAGGTCGACGTCCCGATCCGGGCCGCCGAGTCGACCTTCCCCACCGGCTCCAAGCCGGACGGCACCGCGATGGACGCGATCGGCCAGCACGACACCCGGGCCACCCCGCTCCAGATGGCCATGGTCGCCGCCGCCATCGCCAACGACGGCCGGCTGATGCAGCCGTACATGGTGGACGAGGAGCGGGCGGCCAACCTGACCACCATCTCCAAGCACACCGAGCGCCAGCTGGGGCAGGCCGTCACCCCGTCCACCGCGCAGAAGCTCCAGCAGCTGATGGAGAGCGTGGTCGCCAACGGCACCGGCACCAAGGCCCAGATCAAGGGCCTGAAGGTCGGCGGCAAGACCGGCACCGCGCAGCACGGCGTGGACAACAAGGGCCTGCCGTTCGCCTGGTTCATGTCCTACGCCAAGGCCGACGACGGCCGCTCGGTCGCGGTCGCGGTGGTGGTCGAGGACGGCTCCAACGAGCGCGACGAGATCTCCGGCGGCGGTCTCGCCGCGCCGATCGCCAAGGCCGTGATGCAGGCGGCGCTGGAGCGCTGACCCGGGGGTGTCGGCGTGGTCGGAACGAGGCCCGTTCCGACCACGCCCCTGTCAGAATGGGGCCCGGCCGGAGGATACCGGTCTGGTCTCATCCGGCAGCCCGTTCCGGTCGCCCCAGGTTGGGCAGGTAGCGTATCCGCAAGCAGCGGGTCTACCCGCCGCCCGTCCGCGGCCCCGGCCGTGGGGTCGGTCACGGAAACCGGCACGGCGGCGCAGGCGTCCAACACAGCGTGCGGGGACAACCTACGTGACATCCTCACCGGCCGGTGAGGGAGAGGGTCGGAACTATGGAAGAGCCTCGTCGCCTCGGCGGCAGGTACGAGCTCGGCGGCGTCCTAGGACGCGGCGGCATGGCCGAGGTGTACCTCGCCCATGACACCAGGCTCGGCCGCTCCGTCGCCGTGAAGACGCTCCGTGCCGACATGGCCCGCGATCCGTCGTTCCAGGCCCGGTTCCGCCGCGAGGCCCAGTCCGCGGCCTCCCTGAACCACCCCGCGATCGTCGCCGTGTACGACACCGGCGAGGACTACATCGACGGGATCTCCATCCCGTACATCGTGATGGAGTACGTCGAGGGCTCCACCCTGCGCGAGCTGCTGCACTCCGGGCGGCGGCTGCTGCCCGAGCGCGCGCTGGAGATGACCATCGGCATCCTCCAGGCCCTCGAGTACTCGCACCGCGCCAACATCGTCCACCGCGACATCAAGCCCGCCAACGTCATGCTGACCCGGCAGGGCAACGTCAAGGTGATGGACTTCGGCATCGCCCGCGCCATGGGTGACGCCGGCATGACGATGACCCAGACCTCGGCCGTCATCGGCACCGCCCAGTACCTCTCCCCGGAGCAGGCCAAGGGCGAGACCGTGGACGCCCGGTCCGACATCTACTCCACCGGCTGCCTGCTCTACGAGCTGCTGACGCTCCGTCCGCCGTTCGTCGGCGACTCCCCGGTCGCGGTCGCGTACCAGCACGTCCGGGAGGAGGCCATGCCGCCGTCCTCCTACGACCCCGAGGTCCGCCCCGAGGTCGACGCGATCGTGCTGAAGGCGCTCACCAAGGACCGCGAGTACCGGTACCAGAGCGCCGCCGAGATGCGCGACGACATCGAGCGCTTCCTCGACGGCCTGCCGGTCGCCGCCGCCCAGCAGGCCGCCGCCTTCGGCATGGCCGGCCAGGGCTACGGCTACGACCAGCAGGGCTACCCCGCCGGCCAGCACGACCCGTACGGCCAGACCAACCTGCTGCCGCAGCAGGGCGCGGCCGGCCCGACCACCATGCTGCCGCAGGTCGGCAACCAGCAGCCCGGGTACGACAACTACAACGGCGCGGGCGGCAACGGCGGCTACGACGAGTACGGAAGCGGCGGAGGCGGCGGGCGGCGCTCCGAGCAGCCGCGCAAGAGCAGCAACACCTCCTGGGTGCTGCTGGCCATCGCGGCCGTGCTGGTGCTGGTCGGCGCCTACTTCGTGGTGGACGCCGTCATGCTCAAGCCCGGTGGGCGCAACGGCGACAAGGTCGCGGTGCCCAACCTGGTCGGCCAGACGCTGGACGACGCCAAGCTCAAGGCCGCCAACGTCAACAGCAAGCTCGTGGTGGTCACCGGGTCCGAGATCGCCTGCCCCGACGCCTCGGTGAAGAAGGGTCAGGTCTGCACCCAGAACCCGACCGCCACCACCCAGGTCGCGCCGGACACCCAGATCACCGTCCAGCTCTCCACCGGGCCGACCGCCGCGGACCTCCCCGACGTCACCGGCAAGGACCTGGACGTCGCCAAGGAGACCATCACCAAGGCCGGCTTCACCGTCGGCAAGGTCAGCTACGAGAACAGCGACACCGTCCAGCAGAACAAGGTCATCTCCCAGGACCCCTCCGCGGGCAAGGCCACGCCCAACAGCGCGATCAACCTGACCGTCTCCTCCGGCCAGACCAAGGTCGCCGTCCCCGGCGTGATCAACCAGACCGAGGCCGCCGCCCGGCAGGCCCTGGAGGGCGCCGGCTTCACGGTGGAGGTCAAGAACACCCCCACCCCGGACACCACCAAGATCGGCCAGGTCTACAACCAGGACCCCAAGGGCAACCAGAAGGCCGCCCCCAACTCCAAGGTGACGATCTTCGTCTACAAGGCCCAGGACAAGGTCACCGTCCCGCCGCTGGAGAACGTCGTCCTCAAGGACGCCATCAAGCAGCTCGACCAGGCCGGCCTGGGCTACGACTTCCTGTTCGGCCCCCAGGACCCGACCGCGATCGTCGTCAGCGCCACCCCCGGCGCCGGCACCCAGGTGGACCCGAACACCAAGATCATGCTCACCACCAAGGCCGCACCCCCCAAGCCCACGAACTCCTCGTCCCCGCCCCGCTGACCCACCCCGAGGGGCCCGCCGCACCCACCGTGCGGCGGGCCCCTCGGCGTTCCACCACTACCGCCGCCTACGCCGCCGCTCCCCCGGCCCGCGCGCGGCGAGCACGGGGAGCATCACCAGCTGCAGCTCCCGGATCTCCGCCAGCTCCTCCCGCAGCCCGGACAGCTCGTACCGCCACTCGGCCGCACCCGCCACCGCCCGCTCCGCGAGGTCCAGCAGCTCCCGGCGGACCGCCTTCGCCGCCGTGCTCCCGCGCAGCAGCATCCCGACGACGAGGACGGCCCTGCGGGGGAAAATCCCAACCCCGCGTCCCGGCACCGACCGTTCCTTCAAGTTGAAGGAAAGAAACTCTCGCAGGTCAGCGCCCTTGAGCACGCGGTGACCGTGCTCGGCCAGCTCCGCCCGGTGCCGGTACACCAGGCTGTCCACAGCCTTTTCCCCAACCCCGTAGTAGTCGGCGATCATCCTCGCCGTCACGTGCACGCCGTCCGGGAGCAGCACCAGCGCCTTCACCCGGTCCAGCGCCTCGACCCGGTCGGCCATCCAGGTCAGCGCAGTTCCGGTGGCGGGGTGCGGTGGCCGTCCACGGGGTCGGTGCGGACCAGGGAGCCCCAGACGGCCATGCGGTAGCGGGAGGTGTAGACCGGGGTGCAGGTGGTGAGGGTGATGTAGCGCCCGGGGGCGGTGTAGGGGGAGCCCTTGGGGACGGGGGCGACGATGCCGGTGTCGTACTTGGAGGTCTGGGGGAGGAGGCCGTCGACGCGGTAGACGTACCAGGCGTCGCGGGTCTCCACCACGATCGGGTCGCCGACGGCGAGCTTGTCGAGGTCGTGGAAGCGGGCGCCGTGCCCGTCCCGGTGCGCGGCGAGCGCGAAGTTGCCCTCCGGGTCCCAGGGCATCGCGGAGCGGTACGGCTGGTCGTAGACCCCGGCCACGCCCTCGTTGAGGACGTCCGGTTCGGTGCCCATCCGGATCAGGGTCTGCCGGGCCGCCCCGAGGGCGGGGACGTGCAGGAAGCCGATGCCGTCCCCGGCCGCGTACACGGGCGGTGCGGGTTCGGCCCCGGGCGTGGCGGGGGCGGCCGCGGTCCAGCTGTCCCTGAGCCGGTCCCCCGCGGCGCCGGCCTGACGGTCCGCCACCACCCCGGTCCACCAGAGGGAGTAGCCGACGAAGAGGCCGAGCACCAGTCCGGCGGTGATCAGCAGTTCCCCGACCACCCCGAGCAGGGCGGCCGTGCGGCCGCGCCGTCGCGGGGGTTCGGCGGCGGTGGCCCCGTCCGGCTGGATCTCCACCGCGCGCCTCCTCCTGACGACCGGTCAGCCGGTCAGTGCGGCGGGCTGCCCCTGACTCCTCGGCTTCTCCTCGACCATCTTGCCAAAGACGATCAGCCGTCCCCGGGCACTGAACTCCGGCGTGCATGTCGTGAGGGTGATGTACCGCCCGGCCTCCTTGAACGGGGAGCCGTTGGGGATCGGACGGATCACCGAGACGTTGGTCGGCGGGGTCTCCGGGATGCCCCCGGCCACCTGGTACGTGTAGTACGCCGTCGCGGTCTCCACCACGATGCTGTCCCCCGGCACCAGTTCGCCGATCTTCCGGAACGGCTGGCCGTGGGTGGTGCGGTGCGCGGCGACGGCGAAGTTGCCCGCCTTGTCGGTGGGCATCGCGGTGCCGGTGTAGTGGCCGACCAGGCCCTTGTCGAGGACCTTCTGCTTGTCGGTGCCCTCGGCGATCGGGTACGTGAGGCCGAGCTTGGGGATGTGGATGATCGCGAAGCCCTTGCCGGGCTCGAAGGCGGTGGGCTGCGGTGCCGGGGCGGCACCGGAGGCCGGGGCGGTGCCCTGCTGGCCGGCGGCCTGGTCCCACTGCTGGGTGAGGGCGTCGCGCTCGCCGCTGGCGGCGTTGTCGGCCTGCACGTTGGTCCACCAGAGCTGGTACGAGACGAAGAGCAGCATCACCAGCCCGAGGGTGATGAAGAGCTCGCCGAGCACCCGGGCGGCGACCACCCGCTTGCGCTCCGGGGGCCGGGCGACGGGCGTCGCGGGACGGCCCGCGGCCCGCCGCCGGCCGTTGCCCGAGCCGACGGTGGTGCGGCGCCGGTCGGCCCGGCGTCCGGGCGGCGGCAGCACGGCACCGCCGTCCGGCACCACCCGCAGCTGCATGGTGGAGTCGTCCGCCACCGGCCCCGGCTGCCCGTACGGGGCGCCCTGCGCGGCCCCGGCGCCGGCGGCAGGCCCGTACGGGGCACCGCCTCGGCCGTACGGAGCGTCCTGCCCGTGGGGGGCTCCCTGCCCGTGGGGGGCTCCCTGCCCGTGGGAGGCACCGCCCGGCCCGTACGGGGCAGCGCCCGGCCCGTGCGGCGGCTGCCCGCCCCAGCCCTGCCCGTCCCGGCCCGGCCCGGCCGAGGGCGGAGCGGCCTGCTCGTAGACCCCCCAGTCGCCCGGCCCGCCGTCGGCGCCGTCCGGTGCGCGCCCCTCCGGGCGTACCGCCGTCACGGCCTCAGCCCCGGCCGATCACCGGGGCGAGGCCGGCCGAGCGGCCGACCGCCTCCGGGAATCCGCACTCGGCCAGCCAGTTGGCGAGCATCCGGTGGCCGCCCTCGGTGAGCACCGACTCGGGGTGGAACTGCACGCCCTCGACCGGCAGCTCCCGGTGCCGCAGGCCCATGATCACTCCGCTCTCGGTCTCGGCGGTGACCTCCAGCTCCGCGGGCACGGTGCCGGGCTCGACCGCGAGCGAGTGGTAGCGGGTGGTGGTGACGGGCGAGGGCAGGCCGGCGAAGACGCCGCCGTCCCGGTGGGTGACCGGGGAGGTCTTGCCGTGCAGCAGTTCGGGCGCCCGCCCGACCACCGCGCCGTAGGCGACCGCGATGGACTGCAGGCCCAGGCAGACCCCGAACAGCGGCAGCCCGACGGCGGCGCAGTGCCGCACCATGTCGACGCAGACCCCGGCCTCCTCCGGCGAGCCGGGGCCGGGGGAGAGCAGCACCCCGTCGTAGCCGGTCTCCCCGTCGCGGTGGACGGCCCGGTCGACGGTCAGCTCGTCGTTGCGGACCACCTCGCAGGTGGCGCCGAGCTGGTACAGGTACTGGACCAGGTTGAAGACGAAGCTGTCGTAGTTGTCCACCACGAGAATCCGGGGCGGGCTGCCTGCGGCGGTCATCCGTGCACTACTCCTGGGCTGGGTGCTGGTGGGGCGGGCCGCCCGGCCCGCCAAGCGGTCCGGTGGGTGCTGTCCGGTGGGGTGCTGACGGCGGCTCAGCCGACGCCCGCGCCGCCCTCGTCCACTGTGACGTCGCCGAAGGGGAGCAGCGGTTCCGCCCAGGGGAAGACGTACTCGAAGAGGACGTAGACGGTCCCGAGCACCAGCAGGAGGGCGAGCACGGCCTTGACGAAGGCGTTGCCCGGCAGCAACCGCCAGATCCAGCCGTACATGGTGCTCCTCCGGGTATCGGGTCCGGTACAGATTAGACGGCCGACGCGGGGCGGAAGGCGGCCAGTGCCATTACTGACCGGAAGCGGTGTGCAGGTCGACCGTTCCGGTGTACCCCGGGACCGTCAGGTCGCCGCTCTCCTGGACCTTCCAGCCCAGTCCGTAGGCGGCCACGTAGCCCAGGTAGTTGGCGATGGTCGGGTCGGCGTCCACGGCGGAGCGCAGCCTGTCGGTCCTCCCGACCGCCTTGACGACGTACGGCGGGGAGTAGACCCGGCCCTGGAGCAGCAGGGTGTTGCCGACGCAGCGGACGGCGCTGGTCGAGATCAGCCGCTGGTCCATCACCTGGACGCCCTCGGCGCCGCCGCGCCAGAGCGCGTTCACCACCGCCTGGATGTCCTGCTGGTGGATCACCAGGTCGTTGACGCCCGGCTCGGGGATGCCGGGCAGCTTGGCGGTGGCGCCGGGCGGGGCGTCGTTGAGGGTGACGGTGAGCCCGGGGCCGCGCAGCTCCTGGAGGCCCGCCTGCTGCTGGAGCAGGGCGAGCCGGTTGCTCTCGGCCGGGCTGGGGTTGCGCTGGGCGGTGAGCTCGTCCACCCGGTTCTGGAGTCCGGCCAGCTCGCTCTGCGCCGCCTGGTTCTGCGAGGAGCGCTGCTCTATGACGTCGCTGAGCCGCAGCAGGGAGTTGTCGGTGCGCAGATCGGTGCCCCGGGCGGTGTCCGCGCTGATGTAGAAGAGGAGACCGGCCATCGCGAACACGGTGCAGGTCAGGGCACGTCCGACAATTCGGGTGCGCGGAGGGCGTCCGGACGCATCGGGGGAGGGAATCGTGGAATTCGGCACCGTACCCTTATCTCCTTACGACCCGGCGAGCCACTACGCTAACGGACGCCGGAGGCGCGTGCGGAGCACCCCACGCGCGGGCCGGCCCCCACAGTCGCCCATCCCCGCTGCACCCTGCGCGGTCACAGCGCATCGACAGGAGAGCCTCTCGTGCCGAAGTCTCGACTCCGCAAGAAGTCCGACTACACCCCGCCGCCGTCCGGCACGACAGCGGTGAAGATCAGTTCCGGACGCGGCTGGGTGGCACCGCTGATGCTCGTGCTGTTCCTGGTGGGTCTCGTCTGGATCGTCACCTACTACGTCACCAGCGGCACCTGGCCGGTGAGCAGCTGGGGCAACTGGAACATCCTGGCCGGCTTCGGCTTCATCGCGGCGGGCTTCGGCGTCTCCACCCAGTGGAAGTGACGTCCCACCGCTGACGAATCGTCAGGCACCGCTCCGGGGCGCCCCGGAGCGGTGTTTCGCGCTGCCCCGACCCGGGCCGCCCGTCCATACCATCGGGTTGTCCACACGGTTATCCACACTGGGGAAAAGTCACCCACACCTGTGGATAACTTTTCTGTTCGAGGCCCGTCAGATTCTCCGAATTCCCCTCGAATTCCCAGCGGGACGCGCGTAGACCGACCTTTCCCCAGCCCCCTGCCGCACCGGCTGTGCACAGCCCGGTGCGCTCTGTGGACAACCGTGCGCGCCGTCAGCCGCTCAACTGCGCCGTGTGGACCACGACCACCAGCAGCGCGGCCGCCACCACCCCGGCCACGGTCAGCCCCTGCACCAGGTTCCGGTGGGCCCGGGGGGCGTACATCAGCCCGACCCCGGTGACCACGCCGGCCAGCAGGCCGCCGACGTGCGCCTTCCAGTCGATGACGACCCCGGAGAGGTTGGGCCGGGCCAGCGCGAAGGTGATCACCAGGTTGACCACCAACAGGGTCATCACCGGGCGCAGCGGGGCCCGGTTCGCCTTGAACAGCACCACCGTCGCGCCCAGCAGCCCGAAGATCGCCCCCGAGGCCCCGACCGACTCCACCCGCACCCCGCCGAGCGCGTAGGTGCAGGCTCCCCCGGCCAGGCCGGAGGCGACGTACAGCCCGAAGAAGCGCCACCGCCCGAGCACGTGCTCCAGCTGCGGCCCCAGCACCCAGAGCGAGACCATGTTCAGCGCCACGTGCATCACCCCGGCGTGCACGAACATCGCCGTCACCAGCCGGTACCACTCGTGCGGCCCGGCGGCCAGGCCGTCCGGGCGGAACGGGTAGGAGACGCTCCACAGCTCCAGGTCGGCGCCCAGCTCCGGCAGCAGGTACTCGGTGAGCAGGAAGACCAGCAGGTTGAGCCCGATCAGCACCTTGGTGACCAGCGCCCGGTCCAGGGCGAGCGCCCCGCCGTACCGGGTCCGCGCCTCGCGGGCGCCCTGGTGGCCCTCCCGGACGCACTCCGGGCACTGGAAGCCCACCGAGGCGCTCACCATGCAGTCGGGGCAGATCGGCCGCCCGCAGCGGGTGCAGCCGATGCCGGTCTCCCGCTCGGGGTGCCGGTAGCAACCGGGCAGCCGGTGGCCCTCCTCCGGTGCCGCTCCGGCCGGTACGTCGGGACCCATCACGCTCTCCTCGCTCGCCGCCGCCGGAACTGCCAGGCTACTGCTGACGCCCCGTCAGCCCCTCGTGATCGTGACCGACTCGATCACCACGTCCTCGACCGGGCGGTCGTCGCCGCCGGTCGCGGTGCCCGCGATCTCCAGCACGACCTTCCGGCTGTCCGGGTCGGTGACCTCGCCGAAGATCGTGTGCTTGCGGGTCAGCCGGAGGGCCGGCTCGACGGTGATGAAGAACTGGGAGCCGTTGGTGCCCGGCCCGGCGTTGGCCATGGCCAGCAGGAACGGCTTGGTGAAGGCCAGTTCGGGGTGGAACTCGTCGGCGAAGGCGTAGCCCGGGCCGCCGGTGCCGGTGCCCAGCGGGTCGCCGCCCTGGATCATGAAGCCCTTGATCACCCGGTGGAACACGGTGCCGTCGTACAGCGGGGCCGAGGACGGCTGCCCGGTGCGCGGGTCGGTCCACTCGCGGGTGCCCTCGGCCAGCTCGACGAAGTTCGCCACGGTCTTCGGAGCGTGGAACGGCAGGAGCTTCACCACGATGTCGCCGCGGTCGGTCCTCAGGGTGGCTATCAGGTCTCCCACGGCGCGGCGCTCCTCGTCTGTGCGGATCGGACCCCGGAATCATCCCACGGTCCGTCAGCCGTACGGCCTCGCCGGACCGGTCCGCCGACCCGCGTCCGGACCAACCCGACGCGCCACGGAACAGAACGACATGCATGATCTCGAAACAGGTGGAAATGTGCATAACGGACGCCACCGAGGAGGAGAAACCCGTGACCCGTTTGGACACCGCCCGAGAAACGGCCGACAAGGCCAGGGAGACCCTCGCGCCCTATGCCGCCACCGCCAAGGAGACCGCGCTGACCTACGCGGAGGAGGCCAGGCACCGGATCGGCCCGCACCTGGAGGCGATCGGCCCCAGGGCGAGCGAGAAGGCGGGCCAGGCCGCGCAGGCCGCCCGGGTGCAGTACGCCAAGCACCTCGCCCCGCAGCTGGAGCACGCCTTCGGCGCCCTCCCGCCGCACGCCCAGCAGTCCACCCTGAAGGCCGTGCACCGGGCCCAGGAGGCCGCGCTCTCCGCCAAGCTCTCGGCCGGCAAGGCCGTCGACCAGGCCCGCGGCGCGGTGCTTCCCCGGGTCGCCGACGCCCGGGCCGCGCTCGGCCCGGCCGCCCAAGAGGCGCAGAACCGCGGTGCCGCCGCCCTGACGGCCCTTCAGGGCCACGTCAGCTCGGCCGAGATCAGCGACCTGGCGGCCCGCAACGTCAAGCGCGAGCAGCACCCGCACCGGGGCCGCGGCCTCGGTCTGGCGCTGACCGGGCTGCTGACGATCGCCGCCGGCCTGGCCGCCTGGAAGTGGTGGCGCGGCCGCGGCGAGCCCGAGTGGCTGGTCGAGCCGCCCGCCGCCGCGCGCGAGGAGGAGCACCTGAACGGCGCCTCGGCGGCCCCCAAGCCCGGCCCGCCGCCCGGCCGCCACGCGGCGCCCGCCCCCGGCCCCGCGCCGGAGGCCCCGGCGGCCCCCGCGGCCCCCGAGGACCACCCGAAGGGCTCCCCCGTCCCGGACGACCGCCCCAAGCCGCACGACCCGCGCAAGCCGCACTGACGGGCCGGGGAAACGCGGAAGGCCGCTGACCTGATACCGGGTCAGCGGCCTTCCGTCCTACGCACGGTGGAGCTTAGGAGACTCGAACTCCTGACATCTGCCTTGCAAAGGCAGCGCTCTACCAACTGAGCTAAAGCCCCGTGCAGCGAAGTGCTGCGCACCAGAGTACCCGCTCCCCGGGCCGGCCGGGCCTCTCGCCCGGACCGGCCTCGCGGGAGCGTCGCGTCAGCGGCCGGCCGGGACCGGGTCGGTGGCCTCGGTCCACAGGTCCTGCTCGGCGCGGTCCGCCTGCACCTGACGGTAGACAAAGAAGCCGCCGAGGGCGACCAGGGCGACCAGGAGGAGCTTCTTCACCGCGGGACCTCGTCCTTCTTGCTGGGGAACGGGCCCTGACCACGGACCCTCGGATGTTGCGGGCACCTACCGGCGGTCTCGCCGTTCGGACCGCCTCCGGCCGATGATACACATCGGTAACCACCTCCCGGGCGCCCCCGCGAGTCGTCAACCGCCCGGCCCGCGCCAGGGATTGACGCCGTGCCTCCTGTCGTACCAACTACCGCTCGGGCATCCTCAGCACCGCGCGGCCGCCCTCCAGGTCCACCGTGGAGCGCGGCGGCGCCCCGTCGCCCTCCTCGTCGCGCAGCATCAGCGTGCTCCGGCGCTGCTCGAGCTCGTGCTGCTTGCCGGCGGCGAACTGCGCGTGCAGCTGCTCGAATCCGGTGGCCGAGACCTGCCCCTCCCGCCCCGTCCCCCGCCACGGCAGCCAGGACGCCCGGCGGGCCCGCAGCGCCAGCTGGTCCACGAAGGCCAGCAGCACCAGCCCGACCACCAACCCGGGAAGGCTCATCACCCAGAACATCTCCACCCGGCCAGCCTACGGACCGGGCGGGAACGTCAGAAGGCCCGGAGTGGAAATCCACTCCGGGCCTTCTGCGCCGGTGGGCCTAACAGGACTTGAACCTGTGGCCTCTTCCTTATCAGGGAAGCGCTCTAACCGTCTGAGCTATAGGCCCTTGCCGCACTCAAAGATTAGCGGACCGTCGGCCGATCTCCCAAATCCGGGTCGGCGGGGTGCAGCTCAGGGGCCCCGGAGAGCCACTGCGGACGGGTGGCGGGCAGGTGGCTGGCGCCCTCCGGAGTGGTCCGGACGGCGAGCACCTGGTTGATCCCGATCCGGTTCTGCTCGAAGGCCAGCGCGGAGGCGGCCATGTACAGGCGCCAGACCCGGGCCCGCCCCTGGCCGGCCAGCCGGACCGCCTGCGGCCAGTTCGCCTCCAGGTTGGCCACCCACTCGCGCAGCGTCAGCGCGTAGTGCTCGCGCAGCGACTCGACGTCCCGGACCTCGAAGCCGGCCTCCTCCAGGGCGGAGACGGTGGCGCCGACCGGCGAGAGCTCGCCGTCCGGGAAGACGTAGTGCTGGATGAACGGGCTGGGCCGGTACGGCTCGCCGGGCCGGTCGGGGCGGCGGGCGATCTGGTGGTTCAACAGGCGGCCGCCCGGGGCCAGCAGTTGCAGCAGGCCCTCGGCGTAGACCTGGTACTGGGCGGTGCCGACGTGCTCGGCCATGCCGACGCTGGAGACGGCGTCGAAGGGGCCGTCCGTGATCTCCCGGTAGTCCTGGAGGCGCACCTCCACCCGGCCGCCCAGACCGGCCGCCAGCACCCGCTGGCGGGCCAGCGCGACCTGCTCCTCGGAGATGGAGACGCCGACCGCCCTCACGCCGTAGTGCTCGGCCGCGTGCAGCAGCAGCGAGCCCCAGCCGCAGCCGACGTCCAGCAGCCGCATCCCGGGCCGCAGGCCCAGCTTGCGGCAGATCAGGTCGAGCTTGGCGGTCTGGGCCGCCTCCAGGCTCTTGGCCTCGGGCTCCCAGTAGGCGCAGGAGTAGACCATGGTGGGGCCGAGCACCAGGCCGTAGAACTCGTTGCCCACGTCGTAGTGGTGGCTGATCGCGGCCCGGTCGCGGCCGCGGCTGTGCAGCCGGCCGCCGCCGAGGCGGGCCTCCTCGGCCGGGGGAGCGGGCTGCGGGGCCAGCACCCCGGCGCGCAGCAGCAGGCCCAGCAGGCGGCGCCCGGCGGGGCCGAGGGCGTCCTTGGGGCCGAGGGCCAGGGTGGCGATCTCGGGGCGCTCGGCGAAGCGGGCGGCCAGCGAGAGGACCTCGTACAGGTCGGTGCCGGGGGCGGTGTCCAGGTCGCCGGAGACGTAGGCCCGGGCGAGGCCCAACTCACCGGGCTGCCAGAGCAGGTGACGGAGCGCCCGGCGGTTGCGCAGGACCAGCTGCGGGGCGTCGGCGGGGCCGGCCTGGCTGCCGTCCCAGAGCCTGATCCGGAGCGGGATCCGGGAGCCGAGGACATCCTCGACCGAGCCGAGCAGTTGTGTGGCGAGCTGAGCCATGGCACGCACCTCCGACCGACGGGCAGGACGTTGCTGAGTCTGCCCCGTGTCGGCTCCAAGCCAACACAGCCCGGCCGGGACTCCGTCAGGTGACGCGCCGTGTACGAGGCGCCTGTCACCCGAACGCTCCGGGCCGGGCTGGTGCGGGTGCGAACTGACGGATGGTCAGCGCACGGACGGACGTCCGGGTCAGTCCTCCTCGGCCAGGGTCAGCTCGACCCCGCCGGTGAAGCCGGCCGCGGTGTTGTAGATGAAGGCGGAGAGGGTGGCCAGCGCGGTCATCAGGACCACGTCCACCACGGCGATCAGCGAGGTGAACATCATGACCTTGCCGAAGCCGATGTAGTCCATGAGGTCCACGCCACCGGTGGTGTCCGACCCGGTGACGTCCTTCAGGGTGCCGCCGAGCGAGTCGAAGACGCCCAGGCCGTCCAGGGTCATCCAGAGCACCGCGGTGGCGACGATGATGATCACGCCGACCGCCAGCGAGAGCAGGAAGGCGACCTTCATCACCGACCACGGGTCGGCCTTGGTGATCCGCAGCCGGGCCTTGCGGGTCCGCCCGGTGGCCGAGGGCGGCGCCTGGCCGGGGCGGCGGGCGGCGCCGCCCACCTTGGTGCCCCGGGGCGGGGTCTGCTGGCCCTTGGTGTAGGTGGTCGGCTGGGAGAAGCCGCCCGCGCCCGGGGCGGGCTGCGCGGGCGGCGGCGGGACCGCCCCGGCCTGCCCGGCCGCACCGTAGGACGCGCCGCCCGCCACCGGCGGCATCAGCGAGGTCGAGGCCGAGGAGTGTCCGTCCGGCGCGCCGGGGACACCCGTCGGGCGGGGCGGCACACCGGCCACGCCGCCGGCCCCGCCGTAGGACGCACCGCCACCCGGCAGCCCGCCCCCGGCACCGCCCGCAGCACCCGTGGCTCCACTCACCCTGGTCCTCCCGCAACTCACCCGTCAGGACGGGTGTCCGCCCTGCTCATGTACGTCTCCAGCGCCCGGCGGGATTGCCCGGAACTGTTCGGCGGCCGGTGCCCTCCCGGCAGGGGAGGGCACCGGCCACCGGGGCGGTCAGTCCTGCTCGGCCGGACCGTCCGCCGTGGTCTCCGCCTGGGCCGTTCCGTCGGGCTCGGTGCCCTCCTCGACGGCCTCCTCGTCGTCCGCCTCCGCGTTGCGGGCCATGCCCACCACCGCGTCGCGCTTTCCGAGGTTGATCAGTTGGACGCCCATCGTGTCACGTCCGGTTTCACGGACTTCGGAAACCCTGGTCCGGATGACGCCGCCCGAGAGGGTGATCGCCATGATCTCGTCGCTCTCCTCGACCACCAGGGCACCGACCAGCGAGCCCCGGCCCTCGACGATCTTCGCCGCCTTGGTGCCGAAACCGCCGCGGCCCTGGACCCGGTACTCGTCCACGCCGGTGCGCTTGGCGTAGCCGCCGTCGGTCGCGGTGAAGACGAAGGTGCCCGGCCGGACCACGTTCATCGAGAGCAGCTCGTCGTCCTCGCGGAAGGCCATGCCCTTCACGCCCGAGGTGGCCCGGCTCATCGGCCGGAGCGCCTCGTCGGTGGCGGTGAAGCGGATCGACTGGGCCTTCTTGGAGACCAGCAGCAGGTCGTCCTCGGCGGAGACCAGCTCGGCGCCGATCAGCTCGTCGTCCTTGCCGTTCTCGTCCTGCCGCAGGTTGATCGCGATCAGGCCGCCGGAGCGGGGCGAGTCGTAGTCCTTGAGCGGGGTCTTCTTCACCAGGCCGCCGCGGGTGGCCAGCACCAGGTACGGCTTGTCCTCGTAGGTGCGGACCGCCATCACCTGGGTGATGTGCTCCTCCGGCTGGAAGGCCAGCAGGTTGGCCACGTGCTGCCCGCGGGCGTCCCGGCCGGCGTCGGGCAGCTCGTAGCCCTTCGCCCGGTAGACCCGGCCCTTGTTGGTGAAGAACAGGATCCAGTTGTGCGTGGTGGTCACGAAGAAGTGGTCGACGATGTCGTCCTGCTTCAGCTGCGCGCCGCGCACGCCCTTGCCGCCGCGCTTCTGCGAGCGGTACAGGTCGGACCGGGTGCGCTTGACGTAGCCGCCACGGGTGATCGTGACGACGATGTCCTCCTCCGCGATCAGGTCCTCGACGGACATGTCGCCGTCGAAGGGGATCAGCGTGGAACGCCGCTCGTCGCCGTACTTCTCGACGATCGCGGTCAGCTCCTCGGAGATGATCTCGCGCTGACGGGCCGGCGAGGCCAGGATCGCGTTGTACTCGTTGATCTTGGCCTGCAGCTCGTCGTGCTCGCTCAGGATGCGCGCGCTCTCCAGCGCGGCCAGGCGGCGCAGCTGCATCTCGAGGATCGCGTTGGCCTGCAGCTCGTCGATGTCGAGCAGGTCCATCAGGCCGGTGCGGGCCGCGTCGGCGCTGTCCGAGGCCCGGATCAGCGCGATCACCGCGTCGATCTGGTCCAGCGCCTTGAGCAGCGCGCGCAGGATGTGGGCGCGCTCCTCGGCCTTGCGCAGCCGGAAGGTGGTCCGGCGGACGATGACCTCGACCTGGTGGTTGACCCAGTGCCGGATGAAGGCGTCCAGCGACAGCGTGCGCGGCACCCCGTCGACCAGGGCCAGCATGTTGGCGCCGAAGTTGGTCTGCAGGTCGGTGTGCTTGTACAGGTTGTTCAGCACGACCTTGGCGACCGCGTCGCGCTTGAGCACGACCACCAGGCGCTGAGCGGTCCGCGAGGAGGACTCGTCGCGGACGTCGGCGATGCCGGCCACCCGGCCGTCCTTGACCAGGTCGGCGATCTTCAGCGCCAGGTTGTCCGGGTTCACCTGGTACGGCAGCTCGGTGATCACCAGGCACTGGCGGCCCTGGATCTCCTCGACCTCGACCACCGCACGCATGGTGATCGAGCCGCGGCCGGTGCGGTACGCGTCCTCGATGCCGCGGCGGCCGACGATCAGCGCGCCGGTCGGGAAGTCCGGGCCCTTGATCCGCTCGATCAGGGCGTCCAGCAGCTCCTCGTTGGAGGCCTCGGGGTTCTCCAGCGCCCAGAGCGCGCCGGAGGCCACCTCGCGGAGGTTGTGCGGCGGGATGTTGGTGGCCATGCCGACCGCGATGCCGGTGGCGCCGTTGATCAGCAGGTTGGGGATGCGGGCCGGCAGGACGGTCGGCTCCTGCGAGCGGCCGTCGTAGTTGGCGGCGAAGTCGACGGTCTCCTCGTCGATGTCGCGCATCATCTCCATGGCCAGCGGCATCATCTTGCACTCGGTGTAGCGCATGGCCGCGGCCGGGTCGTTGCCCGGCGAGCCGAAGTTGCCGTTGCCGTCGACCAGCGGCATCCGCATCGACCACGGCTGGGCCAGCCGGACCAGGGTGTCGTAGATCGAGGTGTCGCCGTGCGGGTGGTAGTTGCCCATCACGTCGCCGACCACGCGGGCGCACTTGTAGTAGCCCTTCTCGGGCCGGTAGCCGCCGTCGTACATCGCGTACAGCACCCGGCGGTGCACCGGCTTGAGGCCGTCGCGCACCTCGGGCAGCGCGCGGCTGACGATCACGCTCATCGCGTAGTCGAGGTAGGAGCGCTGCATCTCGGTCTCGAGCTCGATCGGCTCGATCCGCAGCACGGTGCCGGTGCTCTCCGGCGCTTCGTCGCCCTCGGGACGGTTGTCGTCGACCACTGGTCGTCAGGTTCCTTTCGCGTGTGACTGGTTCGTGGGACGGCGGGGCGTCACACGTCCAGGAAGCGGACGTCCTTGGCGTTGCGCTGGATGAAGGAGCGCCGGGCCTCCACGTCCTCGCCCATCAGGACGGAGAACAGGTCGTCGGCGCGGGCCGCGTCCTCCAGGGTGATCTTCTGGAGCAGGCGCAGGCCCTGGTCCATGGTGGTCACCCGCAGCTCCTCGGCGTTCATCTCGCCGAGACCCTTGAAGCGCTGGATCGCGTCGTCCTTGGGGAGCCGGCGGCCGGCCGCCACGCCCGCGGCGATCACCGCGTCGCGCTCGCGGTCCGAGTAGACGTACTCGAAGTCGTCCTTGCCCCACTTGATCTTGTACAGCGGCGGCATGGCCAGGTAGACGTACCCGGCCTCGACCAGCGGCCGCATGAAGCGGAACAGCAGGGTGAGCAGCAGGGTCCGGATGTGCTGCCCGTCGACGTCGGCGTCCGCCATCAGGACGATCTTGTGATAGCGGAGCTTGGACTCGTCGTAGTCCTCCTGGATGCCGCAGCCGAACGCCGAGATCAGCGCCTGCACCTCGGTGTTCTGGAGGACCTTGTCGATCCGGGCCTTCTCGACGTTCAGGATCTTGCCGCGGATCGGCAGGATGGCCTGGACCCGCGGGTCACGGCCCTGCTTGGCGGAGCCGCCGGCCGAGTCGCCCTCGACGATGAAGATCTCGCACTCGGCCGGGTCCTTGGACTGGCAGTCGCTCAGCTTGCCGGGCAGCGAGGCGGACTCCAGCAGGCCCTTGCGCCGGGTCAGGTCGCGGGCCTTGCGGGCGGCGACGCGCGCGGTGGCGGCCTGGATGGACTTGCGGATGATGTCCGAGGCCTCGACCGGGTTCCGGTCCAGCCAGTCGTTCAGGTGCTCGTGGACGACCTTCTGGACGAAGGTCTTGACCTCGGTGTTGCCCAGCTTGTCCTTGGTCTGGCCCTCGAACTGCGGCTCGCCGAGCTTGACCGAGATGATCGCGGTCAGGCCCTCGCGGATGTCCTCGCCGGAGAGGTTGTCGTCCTTCTCGCGGAGCAGCTTCTTGTCCCGCGCGTAGCGGTTCACCAGGCCGGTGAGCGCCGCGCGGAAGCCCTCCTCGTGGGTGCCGCCGCCGTGGGTGTGGATGGTGTTGGCGAAGGAGTAGACGCTCTCGGTGTAGGAGCTGTTCCACTGCATGGCGATCTCGACCGAGATCTTCTTGTCCTTGTCCTCCGCCTCGAAGTCGATCACCGAGGGGTGGACGACCTCGCCCTTGCGGGAGTTGAGGTGGGTGACGAAGTCGGCGATGCCGCCGTCGTACTTGTAGGTGATCGAGAGCGGCTTGCCCTCGTCGTCCTGGTGCTCCGGACGCTCGTCGGTCAGCGCGATGGAGAGGCCCTTGTTGAGGAAGGCCATCTCCTGGAAGCGCCGGGAGAGCGTCTCGAAGGAGTAGACGGTGGTCTCGAAGATGTCGCCGTCGGCCCAGAAGGTGACCGTGGTGCCGGTCCTCTCGGTGGCCTCGTGCTTCGCCAGCGGGGCGGTCGGGGCGCCCGCCTTGTAGTCCTGGGTCCAGCGGTGGCCGTCGGTGTGGATCTCGACCGAGAGCCGGGTGGAGAGGGCGTTCACCACCGAGATGCCGACGCCGTGCAGACCGCCGGAGACGGCGTAGCCGCCGCCGCCGAACTTGCCGCCCGCGTGCAGCACCGTGAGCACGACCTCGACGGCCGGCTTGTCCTGCCCCGGCATGATGCCGACCGGGATGCCGCGGCCGTTGTCGGTGACCCGCACGCCGCCGTCGGCCAGGATGGTCACGTCGATGGTGTCGGCGTGACCGGCCAGCGCCTCGTCGACGGAGTTGTCCACGATCTCCTGCACCAGGTGGTGCAGGCCGCGCTCGCCGGTGGAGCCGATGTACATGCCCGGGCGCTTGCGGACGGCGTCGAGGCCCTCGAGCACCTGGATCGCGTTCGCGTCGTAGGAGCTGCCGGCCTGCTGGTCGGCGGGGTCAGGGGTCTGGCTGGAGTTGCCGGAATCGGCCACGAAGCGCCCTCTCTGGCACAGCGCGGGCCGCAGACCCACCCCCTGTCCGGGAGGGCTTGCGACCACGGCGTTTCGACTCGGTTGCTGCGAGCAACGGTGTTTGCTCCTCAGTCTACCGGTACGACTGACATAGATGGCCGTTTGGCAGCCTCAGAAGGCAGATGTGCCGCTCTGAACCCCCGGCGGACATGTCCCGATACTCGCCAGGGGGGCTCAGAAGCCTCAGAAGGGCCGTCAGCGGTTCCGGAAGATCGGCTTCCCGTACGCCCGGGCTCACCCCCAGGTGTCGCCCGGCCCCTTGCTCCCCGGAGCGCGCAGCCGGCCGTACCCGCGCTGCGGGGCGGCCGGCCCCAGCACCTTGATCACCCGGACCGTGCCGTGCCCCAGCTCGTGGTTCAGGCGCGCCACCAACTGCCGTGCGAGCAAGCGGAGTTGAGTCGCCCACGCGGTGGAGTCGCACTGCACGGTGAGCACCGCCTCGGCCTCCTCGAAGCTCTTCGGCACGCAGTGCGCGGCGATGTCCGGCCCGACGATCTGCGACCAGCGGCCCATCACCCCGCCCACCGCGGCCGGGGCCTCCCAGCCCCGCTCGGTGATCAGCCGGTTGAGCGCCGCCCCCAGCGGCACCGGGTCGCGGCCGTCCGCCCGGGCCCCGCTGCGCAGGCCGTGCTTCTTCGCCTCGCGCTTCTCCCGCACCTGCTCGCCCCGCAGCCGGGCCTGCTCCTTGGCCGCGCGCAGCGCGACCCGGGCCAGGTCCACCCCGGAGAGCTCCGGTTCGCTCATCGCGGCGGCCCCTTTCTCTGTCCCCAGGCTGTGGACGGACGGGGAGCTGTCCAGAATACGGCGGTCCGGGGACGCCGCGGACGCCACCCGGGCCCTCGGCGCGGGCCGGCGGATCGCGGCAGGTCGTGCGGGGTGGGGGAGTGGAGGGGAGGGTCAGGCGCCGAGGCGGGTGACGGTGCCGTCGGAGACCGCGAACCGGGTGCCGCTGAGCGCCTTCGGGACGTCCTCCGGCACCGCCGCCGTCACCAGCACCTGCTCGGCCCCGGCCACCAGCTCGGCCAGCCGCTCCCGGCGGCGGGCGTCCAGCTCGGCGAAGACGTCGTCCAGGACCAGCACCGGCTCGCCGCCGTCGGCGCGCAGCAGCTCGTACGAGGCCAGCCGGAGCGCCAGCGCGAACGACCAGGACTCGCCGTGGCTGGCGTAGCCCTTGGCGGGCAGCGGACCGAGCTTCAGGCCCAGCTCGTCGCGGTGCGGGCCGACCAGGGTCAGGCCGCGGGCCACCTCCTGGGAGCGGACCTCCGTCAGGGCCGCGAGCAGCTGCTGCTCGGCCTCCTCCCGACTGGTCGGCAGGGCGCCCTCGAAGGAGCTGCGGTACTCCAGCGCCGTCTCCCCGCCGCCCGGCGCCAGCTGCTCGTAGGCGGCGGCCACCAGCGGCTGCAGGGCGGCCACCAGCTGCAGCCGGAACGCGGTCAGCTCGGCCCCGGCCCGGGCCAGGTGACCGTCCCAGATCTCCAGGGTGGAGAGGTCGGCGCCCTTGCCGCCGCCGCCCCGGCGGGCCTGGGCGGCGGTCTTCAGCAGGGCGTTGCGCTGCTTGAGCACGCGCTCGTAGTCCGAGCGCACGCCCGCCAGCCGGGGGGCGCGGGCGGTGAGCAGCTCGTCCAGGAAGCGCCGGCGCTCGCCCGGGTCGCCCTTCACCAGGGCCAGGTCCTCGGGGGCGAACAGCACCGTGCGCAGCAGGCCGAGGACGTCGCGCGGGCGGACGTTGTCGGAGCGGTTGATCCGGGCCCGGTTGGCCTTGCCGGCGGTGATCTCCAGCTCGACCAGGGTGGAGCGCTCGTCCCGGACCACACTGGTGCGGATCACCGCCCGCTCGGCGCCGAGCCGGATCAGCGGGGCGTCGGTGGCCACCCGGTGGCTGCCCAGGGTGGCCACGTAGCCGACGGCCTCGACCAGATTGGTCTTGCCCTGGCCGTTCGGCCCGACGAAGGCCGTCACGCCCGGGTCGAGGGCCACCTCGGCCCGGGCGTACGAACGGAAGTCGGCGAGCGACAGGTGCGCTACGTGCATGCTGTGGACTACGCCGCCTTCTTGTGGACAACTCCCCTGTCGGGCAGGGGAGTCGGGGCTTACTTCGACTCGACCGCGTGGCCGCCGAACTGGTTGCGCAGGGCGGCGATCATCTTCATCTGCGGCGAGTCCTCCTGGCGCGAGGCAAAGCGAGCGAACAGCGAGGCGGTGATCGCGGGCAGCGGCACCGCGTGGTCGATCGCGGCCTCCACCGTCCAGCGGCCCTCGCCCGAGTCGGCGGCCCAGCCCTTGAGCTTGGCCAGGTGCTCGTCGTCGTCCAGCGCCCGGACGGCCAGGTCGAGCAGCCAGGAGCGGATGACCGTGCCCTCCTGCCAGCTGCGGAAGACCTCGCGCACGTCGGTGACCTCGGGGGCCGCCTCCAGCAGCTCCCAGCCCTCGGCGAAGGCCTGCATCATCGCGTACTCGATGCCGTTGTGGACCATCTTGGCGAAGTGGCCGGCGCCGACCTTGCCCGCGTGCACCGAGCCGAAGTCGCCCTCGGGCTTCAGCGCGTCGAAGACCGGCTGGACCTTGGCGACGTCGGCCGCCTCGCCGCCGTACATCAGCGCGTAGCCGTTCTCCAGGCCCCAGACGCCGCCGGAGACGCCGCAGTCGACGAAGCCGATGCCCTTCTCGGCCAGCGCCTCGGCGTGCTTGACGTCGTCCGTCCAGCGGGAGTTGCCGCCGTCCACCACCACGTCGCCGGGGGAGAGCAGCTCGGCGAGGCGGTCCACGGTGTCCTGGGTCGGGCCGCCGGCCGGGACCATCACCCAGACCACGCGGGGCGCCTCCAGCTTGGAGACCAGCTCCTCGAGGCTGTCGACGTCGGCGAGTTCCGGGTTCTGGTCGAAGCCGATGACGGTGTGCCCTGCGCGGCGGATGCGCTCGCGCATGTTGCCGCCCATCTTGCCGAGACCGATGAGGCCGAGCTCCATGCCAAGTCCTTACCTGTGGTGACGTGCCTGATCGGCGGCGCCATTGCCGCACAGGCTGAGCCTACGCCGCCGGGAATGCCGCCTCCCCCGGCCGGAGCTGACCGGGGGAGGAGTCGTCCACAGCTGTGGACGGGGACCGACGGTCCGTCAGCCGGAGAGGCGGACCGGCATGATCAGGTACTGGTAGGCCTCGTCGGCCTCGGCGTCCACCGCGGGCTTGCCGCTGAGCAGGGCCGGCTTGGTGGCGGTGGTGAAGCTCAGCTGCGCGTACGCGGCGTCGATCGCCTTCAGACCCTCCTCCAGGTAGCCGGGGTTGAAAGCGATCGAGATGTCGTCACCTTCGAGGTCGGCCTCGATCCGCTCGGTGGCCTGGGCGTCGTCGCCCGAACCGGCCTCCAGGGTGAGCACGCCCTGCTCGAAGCTCAGCCGGACCGGCGTGTTCCGCTCGGCGACCAGCGAGACGCGCTTGAGCGCCTCCAGGAAGGGCTGCGTCTGGATCGCGGCGACGGCGCTGAACTCCGTCGGGAAGAGGCTGCGGAACTTCGGGAACTCGCCCTCGAGCAGGCGGGTGGTGGTCCGGCGACCGGCGCCCTCGAAGCCGATCAGACCCTCGCCGGCGCCGCCGGAGGCCAGCGCGATGGAGACCGTGTCCCCGCTGCCCAGCGACTTGGCGATGTCCTGCAGGGTGCGGGCGGGCACCAGGGCGACGGCCGAGATGTCGTCCTGCTCCGGCTTCCACATCAGCTCGCGGACCGCGAAGCGGTAGCGGTCGGTGGCGGCCAGGGTGATCTTGTCGCCCTCGATCTCCACCCGGACGCCGGTGAGCACCGGCAGGGTGTCGTCGCGGCCGGCCGCGACGGCGGCCTGGCTGACGGCGGAGGCGAAGACGTCACCGGAGACGGTGCCGGTCGCGGTGGGCATCTGCGGCAGCGCCGGGTACTCGTCCACCGGGAGGGTGGGGAGGGTGAACCGGGAGGAGCCGCAGACCACGCTGACCCGCTGGCCGTCGGTGGAGATCTCCACAGGCCTGTTGGGAAGGTTGCGCGAGATGTCGTTCAGCAGGCGGCCGGAGACCAGGACGGTGCCGGCCTCCTCCACCTCGGCCGCCAGCTCGACCCGGGCCGAGACCTCGTAGTCGAAGCCGGAGAGGGCCAGGCTGCCCTCCTGGGCCGTCAGCAGCAGGCCGGCGAGCACCGGCACCGGCGGCCGCGCCGGGAGGCTGCGGGCAGCCCAGGCCACCGCCTCCGCGAGGACGTCACGCTCCACCCGGAACTTCACCGGTAACCGCCTCCTGGGTCCTGCTGTCGTCTGCGTCTGGTCGGCACCGGGCGCTCCGGTTGCCGGAGAACAGTCTGACGTACTCGGCCGACAGTCGGGGCACAAGGGCGGGGACGGGCCGAACACACGTCGGAGATCGGCTGTCCACAGATTTCGGGCCCACCCACCATTTTCCGGATCGATCGCTCTATAGGTGTAGTGGTAGTAGTAGGGCCTGTGGATACAGTGGAAAACCTTGTTTCCGCAGGTCAGACCCGGTTTTCTGTCCACAGGCGCTGTGGATGCGGAGTGTGGACAACCAGGGCCCGCTGTGGACGACGGAGCGTTACCCACAGGGCACGTTGAGTATCCACAGGTTATCCCCAGGCTCGTCCCCAGATCATGGACGGGTTATCCACCGGCCCCGATCAACATCACGTGACGCCTTTCACACGGGGCGGTGAACTGTGCACCAAGGTTGTCGAACTGTGGACTCAGCTGTGGAGAACCTGGGGATAACCCACCTTTTCCTGGGGACAAGCGGTGGACAACTCTCGGGTCCCCCTGATGGCCCATCAGATGTCCACAGCCTGTGGAAAACCGTTGTGCACAAGTCCACAGGGGGCTGACCTGCGCGGAAGAGCGTAGCCCGGGCGGGCCTGTGGAGGAATTCTGGATAACTCGGCGGCTGTGCACCTGTGGACGGGGCGAACCCACCCGTCCCTGTGGAAATCCGCCTCGCGGACCGGCGCCGTTCGAATTGCTGCTCACTTGTTCGGCGCGGTAACGGATCTGGCGGAGCGTCACTCGGTGCATTACTGCCCCGCCTCCGCGCCTTCCACACCTGTGGAGGGGCCGGACGTGTGACACCGGGTGCCCCGGGCCGGCGCTCGCGGGGCCGCGGACGGGCCCGCCGGCGGGCCCGGGGACCGTCCGGGAACGCCGGACGGGGAGCCGGCCCCGTAGGGCCGACTCCCCGTCAGTTGTCCTGTGGAGCCCGGACTCAGCTCTTGATGCGGTTGGTGAGCTCGGTGACCTGGTTGTAGATGGAGCGCCGCTCGGCCATCAGCGAGCGGATCTTCCGGTCCGCGTGCATCACCGTGGTGTGGTCCCGGCCGCCGAACTGCGCGCCGATCTTCGGCAGCGAGAGGTCGGTGAGCTCCCGGCAGAGGTACATGGCGATCTGGCGGGCCGTCACCAGCACCCGGCTGCGGGAGGATCCGCAGAGGTCCTCCACGCCCAGCCCGAAGTAGGCGGCGGTCTGCTGCATGATGACCTGCGCGGTGATCTCCGGCCCGGCGTCCTCGTCGCCGCCCGGGATCAGGTCCTTGAGGACGATCCCGGCCAGCTCCAGGTCGACCGGCGCCCGGTTCAGGTTGGCGAACGCGGTGACCCGGATCAGCGCGCCCTCCAGCTCCCGGATGTTCCGGGTGATCCGGGAGGCGATGAACTCCAACACGTCGGCGGGGGCGTTGAGTTGCTCCTGGATCGCCTTCTTGCGGAGGATCGCGATCCGGGTCTCCAGCTCCGGCGGGGTGACGTCGGTGATCAGGCCCCACTCGAAGCGGTTGCGCAGCCGGTCCTCCAGGGTGGTCAGCAGCTTGGGCGGCCGGTCCGAGGAGAGCACGATCTGCTTGTTCGCGTTGTGCAGGGTGTTGAAGGTGTGGAAGAACTCCTCCTGGGTGGACTCCTTCGACGCCAGGAACTGCACGTCGTCCACCAGCAGGATGTCCATGTCCCGGTACCGCTTGCGGAAGGTGTCCGCCTTGCCGTCCCGGATCGAGTTGATGAACTCGTTGGTGAACTCCTCCGAGCTCACGTAGCGCACCCGGGTGCCCGGGAAGAGGCTGCGCGAGTAGTGCCCGATGGCGTGCAGCAGGTGGGTCTTGCCCAGCCCGGACTCCCCGTAGATGAAGAGCGGGTTGTACGCCTTGGCCGGAGCCTCGGCGACCGCCACCGCGGCCGCGTGCGCGAAGCGGTTGGAGGCCCCGATCACGAAGGTGTCGAAGAGGTACTTGGGGTTCAGCCGGGCGGCCGGCTCGTCCTTGCGCGAGCTGCTGCCGGCCGGCGGCGCACCCGGCGGCGCGGGCACCGGCACGGGGGAGCGCTCGGCCGGCGAACCACCCGACTGCGGCCTGACGTCCGGGAGTTGACCGCCCGTCGGCTCCGGCCGTCCGTCCGGACGCGGCCCGCCCCGCCGGGCCGGGGGAGCCCCCGCCGCCGGGCGGTAGGCGCCGCCGAACAGGTCGTCCTGGCCCGAGCCGCCCTCGGACCCCTGGTAGGACGGGCCCTCCTGGTACGAGGTCGACTCGGGGTACGACGGGCTCTCCCAGGGGCGGCCCTCCGACCGGCCCTCGGCCTGCGCCCCCCAGCCACCGGACTGCTCCGTCCCCGCGCCGCTGCCGTACGGCGCGGGCCGCTGCTGGTACCCGGCGGTGTCGTACCGGCCGGGCCGCTCGTAGCTCTGCTCCGGGCCGGCCTCGTAGGAGGGCCGCTGCCCGGCCGGGCCGTACTCGGCGCCGGACGGCTGGTAGGACTCGGGCTGCTGGTAGTCGTCCTGGTACTGCTCCGGCGCGGACGGGTACGGCTCCGCCACCGGCCAGCGCCCGGGGCCCGACTGGCGCTCCGGGCGGTCCTGCCGGTCCTGGTGGCCCTGGCGGTCCTGGTGGTCCTGCCGCTCCGGGTAGCCGGACGGCTCGTCGCGGTACTGCGGCCGGGGCGGCCACTCCTCGGCCTGGTGCTGCGGCGGCTGCGGGGCCGGAGCCTGCTGCGGCTCGGCGGGGGAGGGGGCGGGCGGCGGCGTGGCGTTGGCGTCGACCATCACGGCGATCCGGACCGGGCGGCTGAAGGCCTTGCTCAGCTCCTCGGTCAGCGGCGGCAGCAGCCGGCCCTCCAGCACCTGCTTGGCCCGCTCGTTGGGGGCCGCCAGCAGGGCGGTGTCGTGCATCATCCACATCGGCTGGGTGCGCTTGAGCCACATCTTGTCGCTGTCACCGACACCCGGGTCGTTGACCAGCCGCTCGACGACCCTCGTCCAGACCGCGACGAGATCGCTGTTGACATCAGCCACTGGTGCACGCTTTCTCGTTCCCCGCGACGGGGGGTGTCAAGGGACTCCCGTGCCGGCCCGATCAAGACGAACAAACCCGACAAGTCCTGCAACGGTAGTCAGCCGACTGGGATGGTTCAAGTTTCTGTCCACAGGCTGTGGGCAGGCTCGCCGGGAGGGTGCCGGGTCGGCGACGGTGCCGGGACGGTCCTTGTGCCGCTTGGCCTCTATCATGATCGGGTCGCTTCCGGTGGGTACTTCCCGGAGCTCCCCGGGCGGGGTCCGGTTTGACCCTCCGCCCCCGTCCCGCGTACCGTAACCAGGTCGAGTTGTCGATGGCCGCTGCCGCATGTCCGCGGGTCCCCCCGCATTCCGAAGGCGCGCAGCACGGGCGCCGTGGATTGCCTCAACCCCAGCCGACCTGGGCGTTAGGGGCCGGATTTCCCAGCGAGGGGAGATCACGCGGACGCACGGTGACGGCCAAGCGACCTCCCGTCACCCTACGATTCACCTCAGGAGCCCCCGAGTGAGCAAGCGCACCTTCCAGCCGAACAACCGTCGTCGCGCCAAGACCCACGGCTTCCGGCTGCGGATGCGTACCCGCGCCGGCCGCGCCATCCTGGCCGCCCGCCGTGGCAAGGGCCGCAGCGCCATCTCCGCCTGATCCGCGTAGTACAGGGTCTGCAGTGCTGCCCTCCGAGAATCGGCTGCGGCGGCGCCAGGACTTCGCGACCGCGGTGAAACGCGGTCGCCGGGCCGGCCGGCCCCTGCTGGTGGTCCATCTCAACAGAGACGGATCCGCCGGGGGCCGCGCCGACCGGAACAGCGACACCAGCCCGCACGTCGCCGAGGGGTCTCCTTCGGCGCGTGCGGGTTTCGTCGTGAGCAAGGCCGTCGGCCCCGCCGTCGTGCGCAATCTGGTGAAGCGTCGGCTGCGCCACCTGGTCCGTGACCGTCTGGCGCTGCTGCCCGCAGGTAGCCTGATCGTGGTGCGCGCGCTTCCCCCCGCGGGGGCGGCCTCGTACCTCGATCTCGAACAGGACCTGGACGCGGCGCTCCGCCGGCTGCTCCGGGCGGAGCCGACCGGCAGCGCGCCGACGGGAGCAGGGCGATGAAGTACCTGCTGATGGGGCTGATCAGGCTCTACCAGTGGACCATCAGTCCCCTGCTCGGACCGGTCTGCCGCTACTACCCCTCGTGCTCGCACTACGGGTACGAGGCGGTCAGGACGCACGGCGCGATCAAGGGAAGCGGTCTGACCGCCTGGCGCATCCTTCGATGCAATCCGTGGTCCCCCGGTGGGGTCGACCATGTACCGCCGCGCAAGCACCCGGTCTGGCACCGTCGGCTGCGCGATCTGCTGAGCCCCCCGAGCGGGACCGCCGGGCCAGAGCCGGTGGCTAGCCCGATGTCCAAGGAGTCTGACCGGTGACCTTCGGTTTTCTGAGTCCCCTCTACACAGCGGTGTCCTGGATCATCGTCCAGTTCCACTCGCTGTACAGCCACGTCTTCGACCCGGACGGCGGCTGGGCCTGGGGCCTTGCCATCGTCTCGATGGTGATCGTCATCCGGATCTGCCTGATCCCGCTCTTCGTGAAGCAGATCAAGGCGACCCGGGCCATGCAGGCGATCCAGCCGAAGATGAAGGCCATCCAGGAGCGCTACAAGAACGACAAGCAGCGCCAGTCCGAAGAGATGATGAAGCTGTACAAGGAGGCGGGCACCAACCCGTTCTCCAGCTGCCTTCCCATCCTCGTGCAGGCGCCGTTCTTCACCGCCCTCTACGGCGTGCTCGCCTCGGTCGCCGACGGCAAGACCATCGGCGTCATCAACTCCACGCTCCTGGTGAGCGCCCAGAAGGCGCACATCCTGGGCGCCCCGCTCTCGGCGACCTTCCTGAAGAGCGACGAGGCCAGCGTCAAGGTCGTCACCGCCGGGATGATCATCCTGATGTCGCTGTCGCAGTTCATCACGCAGCGCCAGCTGATGACCAAGAACATGGACCTGACGGTCAAGACGCCGTTCATGCAGCAGCAGAAGATGCTGATGTACGTCTTCCCGATCATGTTCGCCGTGATGGGCATCAACTTCCCGGTCGGTGTGCTGCTCTACTGGCTGACCACCAACGTCTGGTCGATGGGCCAGCAGCTGATCGTCATCCGCAACAACCCGACGCCCGGCTCCCAGGCCTTCGCCGAGCGCCAGGAACGCCTGAAGAAGGCGGGCCGGCTCAACCCGGACGGCACCGTGAAGAAGGGCTCGCTGATGGCGATGCTCACCGGTGGCGGTGCGAAGAAGGGCGCCGAGGCGCAGGCCCAGACGGCGGTGCAGGACGCGGTGCAGGTCCGCCGGCAGCAGCCGAAGAAGACCACCAAGGCGCAGCGTCAGCACACCGGTGCCCAGACGGCCGCGGTCGAGGAGACCGAGCCGACCGCAGCGGGCGACGCGGCTGCGGCGGCCGAGCCGAAGGCCAGCCTGGAGAAGGACGCCGGCGCCGGCGCCAAGGGCGGTGCGGCCAAGCCGGCCGCAGCCCGCGGCGGCCAGCGGCAGCAGCCGAAGCGCGGTGGCCAGCAGGGCGGCCAGCGGCCGAAGAAGAAGTCCTGACCCGGCTCCATCCCCGGCCGTCAGCGGCCCCCTGAACTTCGTTCTCGGCCCCACCCGAGGGCCCATTCCCGAAGGAGTCCACCAGTGACGGAAGGCACCACCTCCGCCGCCGAGTCCTCGACCGACACCCTGGTCTCGCGCCTGGAGCAGGAGGGCGACATCGCGGCCGACTACCTGGAGGGTCTGCTCGACATCGCCGACCTCGACGGTGACATCGACATGGACGTCGAGGGCGACCGCGCCCTGGTCTCCATCGTCAGCGAAGGCAACGACCGCTCGCTGAGCCGGCTGGTCGGCCAGGACGGCGAGGTGCTGGAGGCGCTCCAGGAGCTGACCCGGCTGGCGGTGCACCGCGAGACCGGCGAGCGCAGCCGCCTCATGCTGGACATCGCGGGCTTCCGGGCGCGCAAGCGCGCGGAGCTGGCGGAGCTGGGGGCCGAGGCGGCCGAGAAGGCGAAGTCGACGGGCGAGCAGGTGAAGCTCCGTCCGATGACGCCGTTCGAGCGCAAGGTGGTGCACGACGCGGTGGCGGCGGCCGGCCTGAGCAGCGAGTCGGAGGGCGAGGAGCCCCAGCGCTGCGTGGTCGTGCTGCCGCGCTGACCGCGGCGCGCAGCTGGTCCGGTCCGACGACCCCGTCCGCCTCGTGCGGGCGGGGTCGTCGTCGCTGGGAGCGGCTGAGCGGCGGAGCGGGCGAGCGGCGGACTGGCCGAGCGGCTGAGCGAGTGTCAGAAGGGTGCTGTTTCACGTGAAACGGCGCCCTCGTGACAGAGTGTCCGGTAGCGCGGGTGAGTGGAGACGGTGAGCGGAGAGGCTGAGATGGACACGGACGGCGTGGCGACCGAGGGCACCCCGGAGGAGAACGGTCCGCAGGGACCGGGCGAGGCTCCGGCGGTGGCGCAGCAGATCTTCGGGGACCGGCTCCCGGTGGCCGTGCGCTACACCGAGCTGCTGGCCACCGCGGGCGTGCAGCGCGGACTGATCGGTCCGCGCGAGGTGCCCCGGCTTTGGGACCGCCACGTGCTGAACTGCGCGGTGCTGGCCGAGCTGCTGGCGCCCGGCGCCTCGCTCTGCGACGTCGGCTCGGGGGCCGGGCTGCCCGGCATCCCGGTGGCGATGGCCCGCCCGGACGTCTCGGTGACCCTGCTGGAGCCGCTGCTGCGGCGGACCACCTTCCTGGAGGAGGTGGTCCGCGAGCTGGGGCTGACCAATGTCACGGTGCTGCGCGGCCGGGCCGAGGAGATGGTCGGCAAGCTGGCGGTGGACGTGGTGACCGCCCGGGCGGTGGCGCCGATGGACCGGCTGGCCGGCTGGGGGCTGCCGCTGCTGCGTCCGTACGGACAGATGCTCGCGCTCAAGGGCGACACCGCGGAGCAGGAGCTGGCCGACTCGCGGTCGGCGCTGACCAAGCTCGGTGCGGTGAAGTGGTCGGTCATCGCGGTCGGCGAGGGCACCCTGGAGACCTCGACCCGGGTGGTCCGGGTGGAGGCGGGGGAGAGCCCGGGTGGCGTCAAGGCGGCCACCCGGCGGGCCAAGGCGGCCCGGGCCGGGCGCGGTGCCCGGGCCGGCGAGTCCGGTGGCCGGAGCGGCGGAGCGCGTCGCCGGCGCTGACACGGGGCCGGGGCGGGCCGGGGTTCGCCCAGTGTTCACTTCCGCGGAGCGGGTACCCGATTGGGTGCCCGCTCCGTCGCGTTCGGGGGGCGCACGGGGGCACGGGGCCGGGAGTCGGAGTGTCGCACCGTCAGATTTCCGACATTGCGGGCATGGTGTTTCACGTGAAACGTCGCTCACTGCTTTCCGGAATCCTCGGCCGCAGCCGGGCGGTGACTGTTGCCGCTCCGGTTTCACGTGAAACACTGACCCCCATGCAGGAGTCGGAGACCATCGATCACGTCGATGACACGCCCATCGCACGGGCCGCCATGGCTGCGGTGGAGGCCGCCGGACGGGCCGGCGAAGGACTGCCCCGCCCGGACACCACCCGCGTGATCGTGGTGGCCAACCAGAAGGGCGGCGTCGGCAAGACCACCACCACCGTGAACATGGCCGCCGGGCTGGCCATGCACGGGCTGCGGGTCCTGGTGGTCGACCTCGACCCGCAGGGGAACGCGTCCACCGCGCTGGGCATCGACCACCACGCCGAGGTGCCGTCGATCTACGACGTGCTGGTCGAGGGCAAGCCGCTGGCCGACGTGGTGCAGCCGGTCCGGGACGTGGAGGGGCTGTTCTGCGTGCCCGCCACCATCGACCTGGCCGGCGCGGAGATCGAGCTGGTCTCGCTGGTGGCCCGGGAGAGCCGGCTGCAGCGGGCGATCGCCGCCTACGAGCAGCCGCTGGACTACATCCTGATCGACTGTCCGCCCTCGCTCGGGCTGCTGACGGTCAACGCCCTGGTGGCCGGTCAGGAGGTGCTGATCCCGATCCAGTGCGAGTACTACGCGCTGGAGGGACTCGGCCAGCTGCTCCGGAACGTCGAGCTGGTCCGGGCGCACCTGAACCAGGCGCTGCACGTCTCCACCATCCTGCTCACCATGTACGACGCCCGGACCAGACTGGCCGCCCAGGTGGCCGAGGAGGTCCGGACGCACTTCGCCCAGGAGGTGCTGAGCACGGCGATCCCGCGCTCGGTCCGCATCTCCGAGGCGCCCAGCTACGGACAGACCGTGCTGACCTACGACCCGGGTTCCACCGGGGCGCTCTCCTACCTGGAGGCGGCACGCGAACTCGCCCTGCGCTCGGCGGGGCCGGCGGTGGCCGGGCAGCAGTCCGGCGCCGCCCTGGGCCAGCAGCGCACCGGCGCGCCGGCCCCGATGGCACAGCACGGCAGCACGATGGAGGACAACCGGTGAGTGGTGGGCGCAGGGGCTTGGGACGCGGGCTCGGAGCACTGATCCCGGCGGCGACGCCGGCGGCGGCTCCGGCCGTGGCGGCCGGTACCGGTGTCCCGGAGCGGTCGGCCGGGGCGCTCTCGCCGAGCGCGCTGCCGGCCCTGCCCACCGACCGGGGCACGGTGGCCGCCAAGGTCGCGGCCGAGCTGGCCCGGGACGCCGCCGTGCCCGCGGGCCGGAGCGCGCTGGAGGACGAGCTCACCGCGCTGGCCCCGGTGGACGGTGCCCGGTTCGCCGAGCTGCCGCTGGACTCGATCACGCCGAACCCGCGCCAGCCGCGCGAGGTCTTCGACGAGGACAAGCTGGCCGAGCTGGTCGCCTCCATCAAGGAGGTGGGCCTGCTCCAGCCGGTGGTGGTCCGTCAGACCGCGGTCGGCCGCTTCGAACTGATCATGGGTGAGCGGCGCTGGCGCGCCTCCCGGGAGGCCGGACTCGACGTCATCCCGGCCATCGTCCGGGCCACCGACGACGACAAGCTGCTGCTCGACGCGCTGCTGGAGAACCTCCACCGGGCCGAGCTGAACCCGCTGGAGGAGGCGGCCGCCTACGACCAGCTGCTGCGGGACTTCTCCTGCACCCACGACGAGCTGGCCGACCGGATCGGCCGGTCACGCTCGCACGTCTCCAACACCCTGCGGCTGCTCAAGCTCTCGCCCACGGTCCAGCGCCGGGTCGCCGCCGGGGTGCTGACGGCGGGTCACGCCCGGGCGCTGCTCGGCGTGCTGGACGCCGAGGCGCAGGACCAGCTGGCCCGCAGGATCATCGCGGAGGGGCTCTCGGTGCGCACCACCGAGGAGATCGTCGCGGTGATGGACCAGGACCAGAAGCCGCAGCGGGCGGCGCGGCCGCAGGCCGGCAAGCTGATCTCGCCCGCCTTCAACGACCTCTCGGCGCGGCTCTCGGACCGCTTCGAGACCCGGGTCAAGGTCGAGGTCTCGCAGCGGAACGGTCGGCTCGGCAAGGGCAAGGTGGTGCTGGAGTTCGCCTCGGTGGAGGACCTGAACCGGATCCTGGACAGCCTGGCCCCGGGCGAGGAGGGGCTCCGCCTCTCCGGCGGCTGACCCTCCCGGCCTCCGGGCGGAGACGGCGACGCGGGTGCATGTTTCACGTGAAACATGCACCCGCCGCCGTTTCGGGTGAGAGTGTTCCGGTGGGCTGACGGACCGTCGGGAGCGTGCCGGCGGGGGAGCGCTGAGGAGGCGTGGGCGTGGGGCGAAGGATCGTTCCGTTGACGCTGGACAATCTGGCGGACCTTCCGCTGCCCTGCCGCTCCTGCGTGTTCTGGGAGCTGGACCCGGTGAGTGGCAGGGCGGCCGAGGACGGCGGCAAGCCGGAGCTGGAGAAGGAGGGCTGGATCTCCGCGGTGCTGCTGGAGTGGGGCTCCTGTGGCCGGGTGGTCTACGTGGACGAGCGCCCGGTCGGCCACGTGCTCTACGCGCCGCCCGCGTACGTGCCGCGCTCGGCCTCCTTCCCGACCAGTCCGGTCTCGCCGGACGCCGTTCAGCTGATGGTCAGTCGGCTGCTGCCGGGCTACCAGCGGCAGGGGATCGGGCGGGTGCTGGTGCAGACCGTGGTGAAGGACGTGGTGGCCCGGGGCTTCAAGGCGGTCGAGGCCTTCGGCGCGGCCGGCCGGGACGTGCCCAGCTGCCTGCTGCCGGCCGACCACCTGAGGGCGGTCGGCTTCAAGACCGTCCGGCCGCACCACCGGTACCCGCGGCTGCGGCTGGAGGCGCGCTCCGCGCTCTCCTGGAAGGGCGACGTGGAGACCGCGCTGGAGCGGCTGCTCGGGGGCGCGCGGGCACGGGGCGGCCCGCGCAAGGAGCCCGCGCTGCGGCCGTTCTGACGGTCCTGCCGGACGGTCCGGGCGGACGGTCCAGGCGAACGGTCCGGGTGAACGGTCCGGGCGGACGGACGGCGAAGGGCCTCCCGGTGGGTACCGGGAGGCCCTTCGCCGTCAGGGCGTGGTGAGCCCTAGAGGTACTCGGCCAGCTCGCGGAGCAGCGCGGCCTTCGGGCGGGCGCCGGTGATGCTCTTCACCAGCTCGCCGTTCTGGTAGACGTTCAGCGTCGGGATGGAGATCACGCCGTACTGGGCGGCGGTGCCCTGGTTGGCGTCCACGTCCAGCTTGGCCACGGTGAGCTTCTCACCGTGCTCGGTGGCGATCTCCTCGAGGATCGGGGCGACCTGGCGGCACGGGCCGCACCAGGTGGCCCAGAAGTCGACCAGGACGGGCTTGTCGCTCTTCAGGACCTCGGCGTCGAAGGTCGCGTCGGTCACGTTGATGGTGGCGCCGGCCACGGGAACTCCTCAGGGTCAGAACGGGGGTGTGCTGGTGAGAACAACGCGCTGCGCTGTTCTGTTTCTCAGACCGCGACGGCGGCGGTGGCCTGGGCGGCCTCGTGGTCCAGGGCGGCCAGGTAGCGCTCGGCGTCCAGCGCGGCGGCGCAGCCGGTGCCGGAGGCGGTGATGGCCTGGCGGTAGGTGTGGTCCACCACGTCACCGGCGCCGAAGACGCCGGGGATGTTGGTCCGGGTGGAGGGGGCCTCGACCTTGAGGTAACCCTCGGCGTCCAGCTCCAGCTGGCCCTTGAACAGCTCGGTGCGCGGGTCGTGGCCGATCGCGATGAACAGGCCGGTGACCGGGAGCTCGCGCAGCTCGCCGGTGGTGGTGTCGCGCAGCGTCAGGTGGCTCAGCTTCGGGTCGCCGTGGATCTCCTCGACCGCGCTGTCCCACGCGAAGGTGATCTTCGGGTCGGCGAAGGCGCGCTCCTGCATCGCCTTGGAGGCGCGCAGGCTGTCGCGGCGGTGCACCACGGTGACCGACTTGGCGAAGCGGGAGAGGAAGGTCGCCTCCTCCAGGGCGGTGTCGCCGCCGCCGACCACTGCGATGTCCTGGTCGCGGAAGAAGAAGCCGTCGCAGGTCGCGCACCAGGAGACGCCGCGACCGGAGAGCTTGTCCTCGTTCGGCAGGTTGAGCTTGCGGTGCTGCGAGCCGGTGGTGACGATCACCGCGCGGGCCCGGTGCACGGTGCCCTCGGAGTCGGTGACGGTCTTGATCTCACCGGTGAGGTCGACCGCGACGATGTCGTCCGGGATCAGCTCGGCGCCGAAGCGCTCGGCCTGGGCCCGCATGTTGTCCATCAGCTCGGGGCCCATGATGCCGTCCCGGAAGCCGGGGAAGTTCTCGACCTCGGTGGTGTTCATCAGCGCACCGCCGGCCGTCACCGCGCCCTCGAAGACCAAGGGCTTGAGGGAGGCACGGGCGGTGTAGAGCGCAGCGGTGTACCCGGCGGGGCCGGAACCGATGATGATCACGTTACGGACGTCGCTCACTGCTTCTCCTGGTTCGCATCGCGGCCCCGCGCTGTGCGGGAGGGCGGTCCTGCCCCGCCGCCGGGGACAACGACTGACCAGTCTCCCTCATTCCCGCTCCCTGCCGTGACAGGCGCCCGGAGTGTGGGCGGTCCGGTGGGACAACGTCACCTGGGCGCGCGTTCTCCGGCGGACGGGAGCCCCGGGGCCGTCGGCCGTCCGGGGCCCGTCAGCGGGCCGGGACGGTGCGGTGCAGCAGGGTGCGGCAGTCGGGGGTGACCAGGTAGGTGTCGTAGCGGTCGGGGCCGAGCGGGAAGACCAGCGCCGTCACCCGCTCCGGCCCGTACCGGCCGGCGGTCCGGGCGAGCGGCTGCCCGGCGGGGAGGCCGGGGCAGGAGGGCTGCGCGGTGGCCCCGGTGGCGGTCTCGGCGCCGGTACCGCTCCCGGAGGCCTCGGGGCTCCCGCCGCCGGGGGAGGAGGGGAGCAGGCCGCCGTCGCCGGCGCCCGGGACCTCGGGGGGCCGGCTGGAGGGCGAGCCCTTCCCGCCGGCGATCGCGGGGGCCCCGGTGCCGACCAGCTGCCGCACCTGTGCGGCCAGCCCCTCGTCGGTGAACAGCGGACCGGAGCCGTCGGGCCCGATCGCCGCGGTGTCCGCCTTCGCGGCGCCGGAGGAGGCGGTCACGGTGCCGCCGTCCGTCGGCAGGCTCCGGAGCAGCGCGCCGGCCAGGCCGGTCCCGAGCACCGCCAGGACGGCGCCGACCAGCACCCGGCGGGGCAGCCGCGGTCGCCGCGGTGACCGGGGCCGCTGCCGGGTGCGGGCCCGGGCGTCCGACCGGCCGGACGGGAGCACCACCGGGGCGGCCGCCTCGGCGGCCAGCGCGGCGTCGAGCCGCCCGGCCACCTCGGGGGGCAGCTCCTCGGCGGGCAGGGAGCCCAGCAGCTCGCGCACCTCGTCCAGGGCGGCGAGGGTGTCGGTGCACTCCGGGCAGCCGGCCAGGTGGGCCCGGAGCTCCGCGGCCGGGGCGGGGTCGGTGAGGCCCTCGGCCAGGTCGGCCAGCAGGTCGACGTCGGGGTGGTCGGTGCCGGACCAGGGCTCGGTGGGGGAGGAGTGGTTCATCGCGGGGTCACGTCTCCTCTCATGGCCTGGCCGGGGCCCGGCTGCTCTGGGACGGGCGGGGCGGCGTTCCGGTTCCCGTCGGCCGTTTCACGTGAAACAGCGGCGCCGGGGGCGGGCTCGGTTTCACGTGAAACCGAGCGCAGGTGCCGCACCAGCGGCAGCAGCCTGGCCCGGCCGCGGGCGCAGCGGCTCTTCACCGTGCCGACCGGGACGCCCAGCACCTCGGCCGCCTCGGCCACCCCGTAGCCCTGCATGTCGACCAGCACCAGTGCGGCCCGCTGGTCCGGCGGCAGGGCGGCCAGCGCGGCGGTCACCTCCCGCCGGAGCTCGGCCCGGACCACCACCGCCTCGGTGGCCTCGGCGCTGCCCAGCAGGCGGTCCAGGCGGTGCTCCTCCTGGTCCAGCGGGGTGGCCGGGCGGCTGGCGGAGCGGCGGGCCCGGTCCAGGCAGGCGTTGACCACGATCCGGTGCAGCCAGGTGGTGACGGCCGAGCGGCCCTCGAAGGTGTGGGCGGCCCGGAAGGCCGACACCAGGGCGTCCTGGAGGGCGTCGGCGGCCTCCTCGCGGTCGCCCAGGGTGCGCAGCGCGACCGCCCAGAGGCGGTCGCGGTGGCGGCGGACCAGTACGCCGAAGGCGTCCGGGTCGCCGGCCGCGTGCCGTGCCAGCAGGGTGGCGTCGGGGAGCTCCTCCTCCGTCACCGCCACCCCCTCTCCGTCCGTCAGCCGGTGACCTTCACCTCGGCGATCCGGCCGCGGTACCGGCCGTCCGCCCCATCCTTGGGGATGCTGGTGAGCCAGAGCAAGAGGTAACGGGTGGTCAGCGGCTGGCCGGGCTTGAGCTCCACCTGGGGGCCCTGCTGGGTGGCCACCGGGCTGCCGAAGGAGGTCAGGCCGTTCCTGTCCACGCGCGGTGCGGAGGCGGTGCCCTTGGGCTGCGCGTAGAGCTCCATCTTGCTGCTGCCGCCGGCGAACTGGACCTCGACGGAGCTCACCTGCTGCTCGCTGCCGAGGTCGACCAGCAGGCCGGTGCCGGCCTTGTAGGCCCCGCCCAGGTCATCCTCGTAGCCCGAGGTGGACCAGTTGGTGGCCGGGTCGCCGTCGAAGGACCTGGGCACCTCACTGGTGTGCTCCGGGCCGGTGCCGAGCGGGTTGAAGTCGGAGACGCCGGCGATGGTGAGGGGCTTGCCGGGCGGGGCGGCCGGGTTGCCGGTCGCGGTCGGGCCGGTGGTCGTGCCCTTGTCGTGCACCTCGGTCCCGGACCGGTCGTTGTAGTAGCTGACGAGCTGCCAGGAGGCCACCCCGATGACGGCCAGCGCGACCACCGAGGCGGTCAGCCGGACCAGCCGCCGCAGGCGCGGGCGGCGGGGGCGGGGCTGCGGCGCCTCGTGCGGCAGCGGGTGCGGGTGCGGGGCGGTGTGGGCGGGGGAGTTCTGGGGGGCGTGCTGCTGGGCCCGGCCGTGCGGCTGCTGGGGCCGGTGCGGGCGGGGCGGCAGCGGCGGCGGCGCGAACGACGGTGCGGGCTGCTCGGGCTGACGGACCTTCGGCATCAGCGCGATCGCCTTGGCCAGCTCCTCCGGCGTGGTGATCGGGTCCAGGTGGTGCGGCGGGTGCTCGCACAGCGCCCGGGCGGCCAGCTCGGAGAGGCCCTTGTGGACGCCCGCCTTGACCTGCTCCGGCGGGGCGCAGTCCAGCCCCTTCGGCACGCCCTGGAGGTCGTAGCGGTCCTCGGGGTAGGGCCAACGGTGCGTCAGGGCGGCGAACAGCAGCGCCCCGATGGCCCGGGTGTCGGTCCGGGAGGCGTCCTCGTCCGGGAGCCCGCGCAGCGCGGCGTCCACCGCGATGCCGTTGATCCGGTACTGGCCGCTGTCGGTGCGCAGCACGCACCTCGGGGTGAGCCGCAGGTGCGCCTGGCCGCGGCGGTGCGCGGCCGCGATGGCGTCGGTGACCTGACGGACCATCTGGTAGGCCTCGTAGGGCTCCATCGGGCCCTCGGCGAGCAGCTGGGCCAGGTCGGAGGCGCCGGGCAGCCACTCCCGGACGACGTAGACGTGGTCGCCGTCCTGGACCGCGTCGAGCACCTGGACGAAGCGCGGATCGCCGAGCAGCGCGGCCGACTTGGCGGCGGCCAGCACCCCGCGGGCCCGCTGGTGGCCGGCCGAGAGCAGGTGCACGCCGACCGGACGGCGGAGCTTCTCGTCCACCGCCCGCCAACTGCTGAAGTGCTCGGACTGGGTGATGCACTCCTCCAGCCGGTACCGGTCGGCGATCCGGTCGCCGCTGTGCCGGACCGGGGCGGGGCGGAGCAGCGGCAGTTCGCCGGTGGGCTGGTCGATGGTGGCGGCCAGCTCCTCGGGGGTGGCCGCAGGCGGGTCGGTGGCCCGCACCGCCGCGCGGGCGGCCTCGGCGGCCGCCCGGGCGGGGTGCGGGGCCGCGCCCCGGGACGCGCCCGCCGGGACGTCGTCGTCGGCGTCCCCGTCCGGGGCGTCGTCCCCGTCGGGCAGGTCGGTGCGCTCCGACAGCGGTGGCCGGTCGGCGAGTTCGGCGGCGAGTTCGGCGGTGGAGAGCGGTGCGGTGGCCTCGGCCGCCCGCTCCCTCGTGCCGTCGGCGCGCAGGTCGGAGACGCCCCCGAGAGCGGTGGCCACCGCCGTGTCGTCAGCCGTGGACGTGTCGACTACCGCCTTGGTGCCATCAGCCACCGTTGTCCTGCCTCCCCTTGCGTCGCCCCGGGCTCCGGAAAGTCGGCCGTCGTCCCGGCCCCGGAGGGCGGCGGCGTGCCAGGACAATTGTGCCCACTCTTCCTCCCCTGCTACGACCGCTGGGCGAACCGACCGGTTGCGTTCCGGCCGTGTCGGGCCGGAGTTCACCGCTCGGTGGGTTGCGCCGTCGCCGGGAGGACCCCGGCCCGGCTGACGGTGGGTCAGCGTCCCAGCCTGCTGCGCACCATACCGATCATCGCGTTGAGCTCCTCGATCCGCATCCGACGGGCGATCAGACCGAAGACGGCCAGTTGCAGCCCGCCGGCCACCACCAGGGTGACCACCGAGCCCGGCCAGTCGCCGAGCACGCCGGTGAGCGCGTCGTTCAGCAGCAGTCCGGTGCCGGCGCCGACCGCGGCCGCGGGCACCGAGGCGATCGCCAGCCGGACGTAGGTCTTGGCGATCCGTCCGGTGTCCAGCCCGCCGATCCGGGCCTTCAGCTTGGGCACCGCCACCGCCACGCCGACGGCGTAGGCCAGCCCGTAGCCGAGGGCCATCCCGGTGACCGCCCACTGCGAGGGCAGGAGGTACCAGCAGAGCACCGCGAAGGCGGCCTGGCAGCCCGCCACCCAGACGGTGTTGGCGAACGGCGTGCGGGTGTCCTCGTAGGCGTAGAAGCCGCGCAGCAGCACGTACTGGACCGAGTAGGGGATCAGCCCCAGGGCGAAGGCGGAGAGCATGTAGCCGATCGCGGTGGTGCCGTGGGCGACCGCGCCGCCGTTGCCGAAGCCGTAGATCGCGCTGCCGATCACCGGGCCGAGGGCGAGGAAGAGGAAGGCGGCCGGCACGATCGCCACCGCGGAGGTGCGCAGCCCGTAGGAGAGGTCGTCGCGGACCGCCCCGGCGTCGCCGTCGGCGGCCGAACGGGAGAGCCGGGGGAGCACCGCGCTCATCACCGAGACGGTGATCACGGCCATCGGCAGCTGCCAGATCAGCAGCGCGTTGGAGTACGCGGCCAGGCCGACGCCCAGGTGTCCGGTGGCCTCGGCGGCCGAGCCGGCGGCGGTGGCCAGCTGGGTGATCACCAGGTACCCGGCCTGGTTGGCCAGGACGAACAGGAAGGTCCACTTGGCCAGCCGGGCGGCCTTGCCCAGGCCGTGGCCGCGCCAGTCGAAGCGCGGCCGGAAGCGGAACTCGGCGGCCCGCAGGTAGGGCACCATCGCCAGGGCCTGGACGGCCAGGCCGAGCAGGGTGCCGATGCCGAGCAGCCGGATGCCCTCGGGAGCGATGGTCCCCGGGGTCACCTCGCTGTGCTGGAAGGTGCCGTAGACCCAGATGTACATCCCGAAGGTGGCGATCACCACGACGTTGTTGAGGACCGGGGTCCACATCATCGCGCCGAACCGGCCCCGGGCGTTGAGGATCTGACCCATCACCACGTGGATGCCCATGAAGAAGATGGTGGGCAGGCAGTACCGGGCCAGTGCCACGGTGGTGTCCGCGCTGGCCGGGTCCTTCATCAGCGAGTGCGAGATCAGCTGCACCAGCAGCGGGGCGCCGAGCACGGCCAGGAAGGTCACCCCGGCCAGGCCGACCATCACCACGGTGAGCAGCCGGTTGGCGTAGGCGGTGCCGCCGTCCTCGTCGTTCTTCATCGCCCGGACCAGCTGCGGGACGAAGACCGCGTTGAGCGCGCCGCCGCCGATCAGGATGTAGAGCAGGGTCGGCAGGGTGTTGGCCGCGTTGTACGAGTCGCCCATGGTGCCGACGCCGATCGCGGCGGCGATCACCATGGTGCGCAGGAAGCCGGTGCCCCGGGAGACCAGGGTGCCGGCCGCCATCAGGGCACTGGAGTTGACCAGGCTGGCCACCTTGCCGCCGGCCGCCGGCCTGGCGGGGGCGGCCGCGGCGGGCTGCTCGGCCGCCACCGGGGGCGTGAGGGGGGTGGCCGGCGGGCCGATGGCCTCCGCCTCGGAGAGCGGCGGGTCGAACTCGATCGGCGGGACGTAGGGCTCCTCGCCGTCCGGGCCGCTGCCGCCGTCCCTGCCGGGCGCGGCGGCCGCCGTGGTCGCGGGGGTGCCCGCCGTCGTCGCTCCGGCGGTACCGCCGCCGGCGGCCGCGAGCAGGCCGTCCACGCCGACGTACTCGGCGGTCGGGTCGGCCGGGTCGGCGGCGGGGGCGGCCGGGGCAGACGGGGCGGCGGGGTCCGTGAGCGGTTCGGCGGCCAGCGAGGCCCAGCGCGGCGCGGGGGCGGTCAGGCCGGTCTCGGCCGGCCGCTGCCCGGACGGCTGGAGCAGCCGGAGGGTCTGCGGGTCGTCCGCGGCGGCGAGGGGGTGCAGGGGGTGGGCCGGGAGCGGCGGGTCGGCGTCGGTGGACGGTCCGGTGGCGGCGGCCTCGGTCCCGGCGGGTTCCTCGGGGGCCGGGTGCTGCGGCGGGACGGCGGCCGCCGGGGTGCGGGTCCCGTACGGGTCCGGACCGGGCTCGGTCGGGTACGGGTCCACCGCGTAGGGGTCCTGGGCGTAGGTGTCCGTCAGGTACCAGTCGGCGGGCTGCGCCGCCGGGCCGTCCTGCCCCGCGGCGCGTCCCTGCTCACGGCCCTGTGCTCGGTCCTCGCGCGGCCCGCTCATGCCACCTCATCGCTGGTCGGGTACGTCCGCCCGGGCGGGGCGGCTCAGTGACCCACCTTCTCATCACCGGAGGCGTGTTCCCCGGCACCTGCGCCGCTCTCCTGCGACGTGCCTCCGGCCGCCGGTCCCGTCCCGGCGGCCGCGTCGGAGGCGGTCCCGCCGGGCCCGCTGCCCGCGGTGTCCCCGGCCTCCGCGCCGTCCGTGCCGGAGGTGCCGTCCGTGTCGGAGGTGCCGTCCGTGCCGGAGGTGCCGTCCGTGCCGGACGGCGCGGTGGTCTCGTCGAGGAGGGCCTCGGGGTCCTCGTGCGGCTCGTCGGCCCGCTTGCGCCGCTGCAGGGTGAAGCGGACGGCGGCCAGCAGCATCAGGATCACGCCGCCGCCGATGACGTACAGCACGCCGGAGGTGACCGAGGTGACCTCCACGGTGAAGGACATCGGCTCGCCGTACGGGTAGCCGTTGGTGGTCTCCAGCTGGGCGGTCATCGGGACCGGCCCGTTGCTCTTGGCCCTGGCGTTGAAGCGGAGCGTGCGGCTGGTGACCGCCTCCACCACCACGGGGTCGGCGCCGCCGACGTGGACGCGGTTCGGCTGGCTGGAGGAGAGCCTGATCCGCAGGTTGCCGACCGCCTGGTTGAGGTCGTTCTTCATGCTCACCAGGACGATCCCGTTGTCACCTGCGAGGGTGACCGTGCTCTTGGGGGTGAGCTTGACCGCGCCGATCAGGCCGTCCAGGTAGTTCTGCACCCCGGCCCGGTAGGTGGAGCCGGCCGGGCCCTGGTCGCGCCACTGGGTGGACATCGAGCGGACCATCGCGGCGTTGAACGGCCCGCGCACCCGCTGCGGCTGGGTGAGGATGAAGAGCAGCTGGTCGAGCTTGCCCTGGATGCCCATCACCTGGGACAGGGTCTCCCGGGTCAGCTCGCCGGCCCGCAGGTGCTGCGGGTAGTCGCCCGGGTCCGGGACCGAGCCGTTGGCGTTGCGGTCGGCCGGGGCGGTGGCCACCGTGTCCAGCTTCACCAGCTTGGTCCAGCCGCCCTGCTGGGCGGCGCCCACCGCCTTGGCCAGGGTCTCGGCCGCGGCGCCGCTGAGGTTGCGCGGGGGCAGCACCAGCAGGGTGCGGGGGTCCGTCCGCTGGTGGTTGACCGTCACGGTCTCGGCGAGGAAGCGCTGGATCGCGGCGGACTGCGCCGCAGGGGTGCTCAGGTCCTGCTGGAACAGGGTGGAGATGGTGGCGTCGGCGACCACGGCGGTCTGCCCGTCGCCGATCGGCCGGGCCGCGTTCGGGGTGTAGTCCAGCCCGCTGTCGGAGAGCGCGGCGCCGCTGGTCAGCAGGACGTCGCCGCCCGTGGTGCGGGCCGTCGCCGCGATCTGCTGGTCCAGCTGGCCCTGGTAGGGCCAGGCCACGTTGGAGGTGACGTCCACCGAGAGCCGGCCCTCGGTGGTCACCTCACCGGCGGTGTGCGCCTTGCGCAGCGCGGTGTCCATGCCGGGCAGGCCCGAGCCCTCGTGGGCGATCGAGGCCAGGTCCGGGTCGGCGTACGGCAGCGAGACCACCTGGCTGCCGGCCGTGGCCACCGCCGCGCGCAGCAGCTTGAGCCACTCGGTGGCGGCGTCCCGACCGGTGCCGGCGACGGTGTTCTCCTCCTTCGCCGACTCCCCGGCGGTGCCCGGCTTCTGCACCCGGTAGCCCCGGGTCATCGCCAGCACGGTGTCCAGCAGGTCGGGGTCGACCACCCAGGTCAGACCGGGGAGCTCCTTGCCGGTCTGCACCATCTGGTGGAGCCGGCCGCCGGGGGCCAGCTCGGTGGCCAGCGAGTCGTCGCGCAGCACCGCGGTCTGGTCGTTCTCGGTGCCCATGGTCTGGGCGACCAGCTCCGGGGCGTGGGTGATCGGCCAGACCACCGCGACCTGGGTCGGCTGCGGCATCGGTTCGGAGTTGAAGGGGAGGAAGGTCCGGGCGATCCCCAGGGCGTGCGGGTCGTCGTCGTCCGGGGTCCTGCCCGAGGCGTCCACCGCCAGCTCCAGGACGCCGCCCTTGGTCGGCTTGAGCTCGCCGACCGGCAGGGTGACGGTGAAGGTGTGGCTCTCGCCCGGTGCCAGGTTGCCCAGGCCCTCCCGGCCGGCGGCGAGGGCGGTGCCGTCCGCGTTGATGGGGTCGGTGCGGCGGACGATCGAGTCGATGGTGCTGCGGTTGTTCACCGGCTTCGGGGTGCGCAGGCCCGCCGTGACGTCCCTGATCGGCGCGGGCCCCGCGTTGGTCACCTTTCCGGTGACCGTGACCGGAGTCTGCTGGGTGGCCACGTGGGGGGTCACCGAGTCGATCGTGACCACCGCCGGGTACTCCGCGGAGGCGGTCGGGGACAGCGCGGGCGGGCCACCGGCGGCCATGACGGGCCGGGCCGAGGCCGGCAGCGTGCCGCAGGCCAGCAGCGCGGCGGCGGTCAGCAGCCCCGACAGCGGCCGGACCCATCGGCGTCGCCGTGCCCCGCCCGCCGTGCCCTGCCCCTGGTGCCGCACCGGCTCACCCACGCGTGTCGACCTCGCCGTTCTGGATCGGAGGGCTCTGGATCGGATGACTCGATGGAACTCGATGGAACCGATCCAGACCTCGAAGGGGATCTGGAAGGGGATACCGCAGCGGCAGCCGAGGCCCGGGCCGGGATCTCACCACCGGCATGGTAACGAGGCCGGTGGCGCGCTGGTGTTGCGGGCCGGGAGCTCACGGGGCGTGACCGAACCGTCGGGCTCCGGGCCGACCGCGCGGCAGCTCCGTCCGACGGGTCGTCAGGCGCCTTCACGGGGTGGGAAGGTGGCCGTGCGGCCGGGGCCGTGGCGGGTCCGCGGCGGGTGCGCAGCGGGTCTGCGGTGCGCGTCCGGTGGCGCGGTGGACGGCCGGAGCCCGGCGCACCCCGGGTGAACCGGACGAAACCGGGCGGCGGACAGCCGGGGCGGGCACGTACCCTTGTGAGCCGTGTCCACTGCCAATGATCCCGGCGCCGAGCCCGCCCGCGCCCCGCTGTCCCGTACCGAAGCCGTCCGCGCCGCCGCTCCCGGCCTGACCGAGGCCCAGGCCCGCGGCCTGCAAGAGCTGCTCCGGGTCTCCCCGGTCGCCGACGAGATCGCCGGACGGTTCCGGGCGGCCGGGCACCGGCTGGCCCTGGTCGGCGGCTCGGTCCGGGACGCGCTGCTCGGCCGGCTCGGCAACGACCTCGACTTCACCACCGACGCCCGCCCCGAGCAGGTGCTGAAGCTGGTCAAGGGCTGGGCGGACGCGGTCTGGGACGTCGGCATCGCCTTCGGCACCGTCGGCGCCCGCAAGGACACAGCGGACGGGTCGTTCCTGATCGAGATCACCACCTACCGCAGCGAGTCCTACGACCGCACCTCGCGCAAGCCCGAGGTCAGCTACGGGGACAGCATTGAGGAGGACCTCGTCCGACGGGACTTCACCGTCAACGCGATGGCCGTCGACCTGCCCGGCCGCGGGTTCGTCGACCCGCACCACGGCCTGGACGACCTGGAGGCCCGGGCGCTGCGCACCCCCGCCACCCCCGAGGAGTCCTTCTCCGACGACCCGCTGCGGATGATGCGGGCCGCCCGGTTCGCCGCCCAGCTGGACTTCACCCCGGCGCCCGAGGTGGTCGCCGCGATGACCGCGATGGCCGAGCGGATCACCATCGTCTCCGCCGAGCGGGTCCAGGCCGAGCTCAACAAGCTGCTGCTCGCCGACCACCCCGTGAAGGGCCTGCGGCTGCTGGTCGACACCGGGCTGGCCGCGCACGTGCTGCCCGAGCTGCCCGCCCTCCAGCTGGAGAGCGACGAGCACCACCGGCACAAGGACGTCTACGAGCACTCGCTGACGGTGCTGGAGCAGGCCGTGGCCCTGGAGCAGGACGGCCCCGACCTGGTGCTGCGGCTCGCCGCGCTGCTCCACGACATCGGCAAGCCGCGCACCCGCCGCTTCGAGTCCGACGGGCGGGTCTCCTTCCACCACCACGAGGTGGTCGGCGCCAAGATGACCCGCAAGCGGATGCGGGAGCTCAAGTACTCCAAGGAGATGACCGAGGACGTCTCCCGGCTGGTCGAGCTCCACCTGCGCTTCCACGGGTACGGCGGCGGGGAGTGGACCGACTCCGCGGTGCGGCGCTACGTCACCGACGCCGGCCCGCTGCTGGAGCGCCTGCACAAGCTGACCCGCTCCGACTGCACCACCCGCAACCGCAAGAAGGCCGCCGCCCTCTCCCGGACGTACGACTCCCTGGAGGAGCGGATCGTCGTCCTGCGGGAGCAGGAGGAGCTGGACGCCGTCCGGCCCGCCCTGGACGGCAACCAGATCATGCAGCTCCTCGACCTCAAGCCCGGCCCGCAGGTCGGCCGCGCCTACAAGCACATGCTCGAACTCCGGCTGGAGAACGGCCCGATGGAGCACGACGAGGCGGTGGCCGCCCTCAAGCAGTGGTGGGCGGAGCAGGACTGACCTCCTTTCAGGAGGTCAGTGGGGGGCGTCCAGCGCGGACGCCCCCCACTGTCGTTCACCGGTGCTCGCTCCAAGATCGCCTGAACACTTGTCGCTTTAGCGGATCCGCTCGATGGTGTGCTCCAACTCGTCGGCCTTGGTGGGTGGTTGGGTGGACGTGGTGCCCTGTTGTTCGGGAGCGGGAAGGACCCGGCTTCCGGAGAGGAGCACGGCCATGGCGGTGGACGCGGTGTTGTTGGAGTCCCCGACGATGCGGGCGGTGGTCGCGGAGCGCGTCGAGGTGCTGGAGCGGGTGAAGGCGCTGGTGCTGATGCCGGACGGGGTGCACATCACGACGGAGGGTGTGGCGCGGTACTTCGGGGTCGGGGAGACGGTGATCAAGGCCGTTGTGCATGACCACCGGCAAGAGTTGGAGGACAGCGGCTACCGGACGATCACGGGTGCCCAACTGAGCTGTTTCAAGCAACTCTGTGGGATCCAGTCCCGCGCCAGGTCGCTCGCGCTGTTCAGCCGGCGGGCGGTGCTGAATGTGGCGATGCTGCTGCGGGACAGCGAAACCGCACGTCAGGTGCGGTACCACCTGCTGGACACGGAGGAGACCTACCGCCTGCGCCCTGTGGATAACTCTGTGCAGCGGCCTGTGGACAACCGGTCGCCCTACCCCGAGGGGTCGGTGGACGCGGCGGTGGCGCGGGTGGCGGGGGAGGTGGTGCGGGACGTGATCGGGACGGCGGTGGTGCCGGTGTTGAACGCGCTGGTGCTGGAGGTCGGCCGGAACAGCCGGAAGCTGGACGAGCTCGGCGGCCGGGTGGAGCGGCTGGAGCGGGTGGTGCTGGGGGCGGTACCGGGCCGGGGTGGGGTGAGGCGGCGTCAGCGGGTGCGGGCGGAGCGGCTGTAGAGGGCGGCGGTGGCGGCGTAGAGGAGGGCGGTGCCGAGCATCAGGGCGGGGGAGCGGCCGTCGAGGGGGAGGAGGGCGGCGGTGACGGCGGCGGCGGCGACGAAGGCGAGGTTGAAGAGGACGTCGTAGAGGGCGAAGACCCGGCCGCGGTAGGCGTCCTCGACGGACTCCTGGACCACGGTGTCGGCGCAGATCTTGACGGACTGGGTGACCAGGCCGAGCAGCAGGGCCGCGATCAGGCAGGGGACCAGGGCGTAGGTGAGGCCGAGGGCGGGGACGAAGACCGCGGCGGCGCCGGTGCAGCCGGTGAGCCAGCCGGCGATGCCCAAGCGGCGGGTGCACCAGGGGCTGATCAGCGCGGCGAGGAAGAAGCCGACCGCCGAGACGGCCACCGCCTGGCCGAGGGTGGCCATGCCGCCGGGGATGTCCTCGGGGGAGTTGAAGGTGTAGCGGGCGAGCATCAGCACCGTGACGACCAGGATCCCGTAGCAGAACCGGGCGGCGGTGACGGCGGCCAGTGCGTGGGTGGCGGGGCGGCAGTCCCGCACCAGGTGCCGTACGCCGTCGGCGAGTTCGCGGGTGGCCAGGGCCAGGGCGAGGTGCAGCGGGGGACGGTCGGGGTGGTGGTCGGGGCCGAGCAGGTCGGGGCTCATCCGCAGGGCGGAGAGGCCGGCGCAGAGGTAGAGCACGGCGGCCGTGGTGACCAGCAGGGCGTCGGCGCCCGCGCCGGCCGGGACGACCAGGTGGACCAGGAAGCCGAGGCCGCCGCCGCAGGTCGCGGCGACGGTGCCGAGGGTGGGGGAGAGGGCGTTGGCGGTGACCAGCTGCTCGGGGCGGACCACCCGGGGGAGCGAGGCGGAGAGCCCGGCCAGGATGAAGCGGTTGAGCGCGGTGACCAGCAGGGCGGCGAGCAGGAAGAGCCACTCGGGCGCCCGGGCCAGCAGCAGTCCGGCGGTGGCGAGGCCGAGGCCGCAGCGGGCCAGGTTGCCGAGGTAGAGCACCTGGCGCCGGCGCCAGCGGTCCAGCAGCACCCCGGCGAACGGGCCGACCACGGAGAACGGCAGCAGCAGCACCACCAGCAGCGAGGCGATGTCGGCCGGGCTGGACTGCCGCTCCGGGGAGAACACCACGTACGAGGCCAGTGAGACCTGGAAGACCCCGTCGGAGAGTTGGGAGAGCACCCGGGCGGTGAGCAGTCGCCGGAAGTCCGCACCCCGGAGCAGTGCGCTGAGCGATGTGCCGTTCCCCGTCCGATCCACCCGCCAAGGGTGCCACGGGCCCGGGCGGTGTTTCACGTGAAACATCACCCGGACATGCGAACGGGGGCCCTGACGGAACGTCAGGGCCCCCGTTCAGGGGCTCAGGAGGGGAGCCGTGGTCAGCGCTCGACCTCGCCGCGGATGAACTTCTCCACGTTCTCCTTGGCCTCGTCGTCGAAGTACTGCACCGGCGGCGACTTCATGAAGTACGAGGAGGCGGACAGGATCGGGCCGCCGATGCCCCGGTCCAGGGCGATCTTCGCGGCACGGACGGCGTCGATGATGACACCGGCCGAGTTCGGCGAGTCCCAGACCTCGAGCTTGTACTCGAGGTTCAGCGGGACGTCGCCGAAGGCGCGACCCTCGAGGCGGACGTACGCCCACTTGCGGTCGTCGAGCCAGGCGACGTAGTCCGACGGGCCGATGTGGACGTTCTTGGCGCCCAGCTCGCGGTCGCGGATCTGCGAGGTGACGGCCTGGGTCTTGGAGATCTTCTTGGACTCCAGGCGCTCGCGCTCGAGCATGTTCTTGAAGTCCATGTTGCCGCCGACGTTCAGCTGCATGGTGCGCTCGAGGATGACACCGCGGTCCTCGAACAGCTTGGCCATCACGCGGTGCGTGATGGTCGCGCCGACCTGGGACTTGATGTCGTCACCGACGATCGGCACGCCGGCCTCGGTGAACTTGTCCGCCCACTCCTTGGTGCCGGCGATGAACACCGGGAGGGCGTTCACGAAGGCGACCTTGGCGTCGATGGCGGCCTGGGCGTAGAACTTGGCGGCCTTCTCCGAGCCGACCGGCAGGTAGCAGACCAGGACGTCGACCTGGGCGTCCTTCAGGGCCTGGACGACGTCGACCGGAGCGGCGTCCGACTCCTCGATGGTCTCCAGGTAGTACTTGCCGAGGCCGTCCAGGGTGTGGCCGCGCTGCACGGTGACGCCGGTCGGCGGCACGTCGCAGATCTTGATGGTGTTGTTCTCGCTGGCGCCGATGGCGTCGGAGAGGTCGAAGCCGACCTTCTTGGCGTCGACGTCGAACGCGGCGACGAACTCCACGTCACGGACGTGGTAGTCGCCGAACTGCACGTGCATCAGCCCGGGGACCTTGCCGGCGGGGTCGGCGTCCTTGTAGTACTCGACACCCTGAACCAGCGACGCGGCACAGTTGCCGACGCCCACGATGGCTACGCGAACCGAACCCATTCCGGTTGCTCCCTACTGATCTCATGAGGACGGCCCGATCGGGCCGCCTCGCTCAACTTCTCTTCTCTGGCGGGCGCGACGCGCCCAGTCCCGCCGCACACGCTCCGGGCGCGGCGGGTTCGGCGCTCCGTCAGGAACGCCCCGGGCGGTCGTGCGGTGGCCCCGGCGGGTCCGAGGACCCGGCCTCCTGGCCACGGCCGTCCGAAGTCTTCTCGTTCGGGCCGGGGCTGCGCCCGGCCCGGTTGGCCCGCTCGGTCTCGATCAGCTCGTTCAGCCAGCGGACCTCGCGCTCCACCGACTCGAGCCCGTGCCGCTGCAGTTCGAGGGTGTAGTCGTCGAACCGTTCGCGGGTGCGGGCGATCGAGCTGCGCATCCGCTCCAGCCGCTCCTCCAGCCGGCTCCGTCGCCCCTCCAGCACGCGCATCCGGACGGCCTTGTCGGTCTGTCCGAAGAACGCGAAGTGCACGCCGAAGTGCTCGTCCTCCCAGGCGTCCGGCCCGGAGTCGGCGAGCAGCTCCTCGAAGCGCTGCTTGCCCTCGGGGGAGAGCCGGTAGGTGATCTTCGAGCGCTTGCCGTTGAGCGCGGTGGCCGGGACGTACTCGGCCTCCGGGTTGTCCTCCACCAGGAAGCCCTGGGCCACCAGGCTCTTCAGGCAGGGGTAGAGCGTGCCGTAGGAGAAGGCGCGGAACGAGCCGAGCAGGACGTTGAGCCGCTTGCGGAGCTCGTAGCCGTGCATCGGGGCGTCGTGCAGCAGGCCGAGGACGGCGAACTCCAGCACTCCCGAGCGCCTGCTCACTGTGTCCCCCGCCTCCTTCCACCCGTGCGCTTATGTCGTGCCGATGTATCGGCTCGATATATCGAGAACAGTAAACCTGGGTCACGGAACGAGCAAGAGCGACTCGGGTGAACGAGGTCACAGGATTTCGCCGGTCCGTGCTGAGCATCCGTCAAGGGCCGTTCGGGGCCAGGTTGGCAACGGGCATGTAATGATCTGGCGGCGTTATGCGCAGCTTGTCATCTGATGCCCGATTAGGTGCGTTTTTCGGATGCGTACTCTGTCGCGTGTGCACGGGCTCTCTGTACGCCTGCGCACGAGGACCGAGGAGTGGCTGGAAGATGAGCGAACGACGCCGAAGGTCGCCGAACCCGGACGGTGGTCAGGGGCCGCAGGGGAACCCGGCCGACGGCGGCCGTCCGTACGCGTACGGGTCCCCGCCCGAGGGCGCGCCGGTCTACGGCGGCGACCGCGCGGGCGCCGGCCCCCGTGCCGCGGGCCCCCGGGCCGGTGCGGCCAGGGCCACCGCCCAGCAGCCCCGTCTGACCAGGGCGGAGATGCGCAGGCAGGCCCAGAAGGGCGGGGCCAAGGGTGGCGCCGAGTCCGGCCCCGGCCGGGGCGCCAAGGGCGGCGGGCCCGGGAAGCCCGGCAAGAAGCGCTTCATCGACTACCCGCGGTTCGGCAAGACCGGCGTGCGGCGCTGGATCCCGTCCTGGAAGCAGCAGCTGACGGTCTTCCTGCTGTTCGTCGGCAGCGGCGTCGCGGTGGTCGGCGCGGCCTACGCGCTCACCCCGGTGCCCGACCTGAACGCGGCCGTGGACCGCCAGAACAACATCTACTACTGGGCCGACGGCTCCGAGATGACCCGCCAGGGCGACACCAACCGCCAGGTGGTCGGGCTCGCCGACATCAGCAAGGACCTGCAGAACGCGGCCATCTCGATCGAGAACGCCAGCTTCTGGAACGACACCGGCATCGACCCCAAGGGCATCGCCCGCGCCGTGTACAACATGGCCACCGGCGGCGAGACCCAGGGCGGTTCGACCATCACCCAGCAGTACGTGAAGAACGCGTACCTGAGCCAGGACCAGACCCTGAGCCGCAAGGCCAAGGAGCTGATCATCACGCTCAAGGTGAACCAGGACAAGGGCAAGGAGGAGATCCTCACCGGATACCTCAACACCAGCTGGTTCGGCCGCGGCGCCACCGGCGCGCAGGCCGCCGCCCAGGCGTACTACGGGGTGGACGCCAAGAACCTGAACCTCTGTCAGAGCGCCATGCTGGCCGGTCTGCTCAAGGGCGCCTCGTACTACGACCCCTCGATCAAGGCCAACCACGACCGCGCGGTCTCCCGGTGGAACGAGGTGCTGGACCGCATGGTGGTCACCGGCGCCATCACCAAGGAGAAGCGGGCGGGCTGCACCGAGTTCCCCGAGCCGCAGCCCAAGAAGATCTCGGCCAGCATGAACGGCCAGGTCAGCTACATGGTCGAGCTGGCCAACAAGTACCTGATGGCCAAGGACAAGAACATCACCGAGGCCGCGCTCGGCCGGGGCGGCTACCAGATCTACACCACCTTCCAGAAGGACAAGGTCGACGCCCTGAAGAAGGCCGTGGACGACTTCCGGACCGAGACCCTGGACGAGAACAAGCGCCCCGACACCGACAGGTTCGTGCAGGTCGGCGCCGCCTCCGTGGTGCCCAACGACGGCGCCATCATCGCGATCTACGGCGGTGACGGGGTCGAGAAGGGCCACCACACCGACAACGCCGACACCTTCGGCGTGCCGGTCGGCTCGACCTTCAAGCCCTTCGTGCTGGCCGCCGCCATGCAGGACGGCGTGCAGACCGAGACCGGCCCCGACGGCAAGCCGAAGCGGATCAACGCCGACAGCCGCTACCTGGCCGACGACAAGTCGGAGATCCGCGGCCTGAACGGCCAGCCGGTGCTGGAGGACGGCAAGCCCTACCGGCAGAAGAACAGCGGCAGCAGCAAGCCCGGCTACGTGACCCTGCGCAAGGCCATGGAGCAGTCCTACAACGTGCCCTTCGTCCAGCTCGGCCAGGACGTCGGCACCAAGAAGGTCGGCGAGCTGGTCGAGCAGATGGGTCTGCGCAAGGAGAGCCTCGCCGACTCCTCCACCACCACCTTCCCGCTCGGCACCTCCACCCCGAGCGCGATCCGGATGGCCTCGGCCTACGGGGTGTTCGCGGCCCGCGGCATGCAGACCGACCCGTACTCGGTGAGCAAGGTGGTGCACCAGGGCGCCGAGCAGAAGCAGTTCACCCGGGCGGCCCCGAAGCAGGTGCTGGAGCAGCCGGTGGCCGACAACGTCACCGACGTGCTGGTGAACGTCGCCAAGAACGGCACCGGCAGCAAGACCAACGCGCTGAACCGGCCGATCGCCGGCAAGACCGGCACCACCGACGGCGGCAAGTCGGCCTGGTGGGTCGGCTACACGCCCTCCCTGGTCACCTCGGTCGGCATGTGGCGCGAGGAGCCGGGCAAGCCCGGTCTGCTCACCCTGAACGGGACCGCCAAGAAGGACGAGGTCCACGGTGGTGACTTCCCGACCGACATCTTCACCCGCTACATGAAGACGATCCTGAACGGCCAGCCGAAGGAGACCTTCCCCAAGCCGGAGGAGATCGGCGAGCAGGTGGACTCCTCGGGCGCCCCGTCCACGGCCAGCCCGTCGGCCAGCGCGACCGAGACCGCCCCGGTGGTTCCGCCGACCACGATCGCCCCGACCGTGCCGGACACCACCAACTCCCCGACCGGACCGGCCACCACGAGGCCGAGCGAGTCCCCGACCGGCACCGACGAGCCCTGCCTGGTCCCGGCGCTCTGCCCCACCGGCGGCCCCTCGTCGAGCGGCAAGCCGAGCGGCAAGCCCACCGGACGGCCGAGCCCCGGCGGTCCGAGCTCCAGCGGGAGCCCGTCCGGCGGCGCGAGCGGTCCGGCCGGCGGCAACAACGCGGTCGCCCCGCAGGGCTGACGGAACGTCGGCCCGACCCGCACCACCCGGTGGCGGTCCTCCTCGGAGGGCCGCCACCGGCGCGTTCCGGCCGCGTTCCGCTCGGGCGCGGGGGCTCGGCCGGGCCCCGAGGGGGGCATTCCGGGCGCCCGCCGGCCCGCGGCCGAAACCCGTGGGCGGGGGCACCTGCTGTGGAGTGGACCAGTGCGGCATCATGTCCGCCATGACGTCGAGCGCACGTGACGAGAACGGCAGCAGCACGGCCACCGTCCCGGACCCGGAGGCCGCCCCGGGGCCGCCGCCGAACACCGTGGTCGTCCCCGCGGACGAGGACCCGGTGGCCGCTGCGGGCAGCGAGCTGTTCGGCGGCCCGCCCGGCCGCCGCGCCCTGCTCGGCGTCAACTGGTGGGTCCCCGCCCGCTTCCTGGCCCTGCTGGTGATCGTCACCTGCGTGCTGGGCATGGCGCAGAAGCTGCCCTGCTACGACGGCGGCTGGTTCCGCGGCGCCACCACCCAGTACACCCACGCCTGTTACAGCGACATCCCGCACCTGTACACCTGGCGCGGCTTCGCGGCCGGGCTGACGCCGTACGTGGACATGCTGCCGCAGCCGAGCGCGGACATGCAGTACCTCGAGTACCCGGTGCTGACCGGCCTGTTCATGCAGGTGGCGGCCTGGCTCACGCCGGGCACCGGGGACACCGAGACCCAGGAGCAGTGGTTCTGGCTGATCAACGCCGGGATGCTGACGGCCTGTGCGGTGGTCACCGTGGTGGCGCTCACCCGGGCGCACCGCCGCCGCCCCTGGGACGCCCTGCTGTTCGCCCTGGCCCCCGCACTGGCGCTCAACCTCACCATCAACTGGGACCTGCTGGCGGTCGCCTTCTGCGCCGTCTCGATGGCCTTCTGGGCCGGCCGCCGCCCGGCCTGGGCCGGCGCCTTCATCGGCCTGGCCACCGCGGCCAAGCTCTACCCCTTCCTGCTGCTCGGCCCGCTGCTGGTGCTCTGCTGGCGGGCCGGCAGGTGGCGCGCCTTCTGGCAGGCGGTCGGCGGCGCGGCCGGCGCCTGGCTGCTCGTCAACCTCCCGGTGATGGTGGCCAACTTCAAGGGCTGGGCCACCTTCTACACCTTCAGCCAGACCCGCAAGGAGGACTTCGGCTCCTTCTGGCTGATCCTGATGCAGGACCGCGGCGAGCAGCTGGAGACCCTCAACACCTGGATCGCCGGCCTGCTGATCGCCGCCTGCCTGGGCATCTGCTGGCTGGCGCTCTCCGCGCCGCGCCGCCCGCGCTTCGCCCAGCTGGCGTTCCTGATCGTGGCCGCGTTCATCCTGACCAACAAGGTCTACTCGCCGCAGTACGTGCTCTGGCTGATCCCGCTCGCCGCGCTGGCCCGCCCGCGCTGGCGGGACTTCCTGATCTGGCAGGCCTGCGAGGTGCTGTACTTCCTCGGCGTCTGGTCCTACCTGGCTTTCACCGGCGACTCCAAGCAGCACGGCATCAACCAGGACTGGTACCACCTGGCGATCGTGCTCCACCTGCTCGGCACGCTCTACCTGTGCTGGATGGTGGTCCGCGACGTCCTGCGCCCCGAGCTCGACCCGGTCCGCTGGGACGGCAGCGACGACCCCTCGGGCGGTGTGCTCGACGAGGCCCCGGACGTCTTCGTGCTCGGCGCCGCCCGCCGCCTGCGCGAGGACCGCAGCTACGCGGACTACGCCCTGCCCGAGCAGACCGACTGGCTGCCCGAGCGCTTCGAGCCCGGCCACACGGTGGGCGAGCCGGACCCGGACCCGGACCCGGCGGCGGCTGCGGCTCCGGCCGAGGAGCTCCGCAACGGCAAGGAGCAGTCCTAGGGGCTGTCTCCTTCCCTAGGCGTCCACCACCCGGTCGAAGTGGGTGGTGGTGTGACGGGTGTTCAGCTCCAGCTCGTCGCCGATCGCCGGGGGCTTGGCGCCGCCGCCGGGCAGGAAGAGGATGCTCACCTGCATGTGCGGCGGCTCGGCGAACCAGAGCTGGCGCCCGTCCCAGGCGTAGGGCGAGAGCGTCCGGTTGACGGTCGCCAGGCCCGCCCGGGCCAGGCCCTTGGCCCGGGGGAGCATGCCGTGCACGTACTTGGGCGCCTCCAGGCCGACCCCGTGCGCGGTGCCGCCGGAGACCACCAGCAGGTGGCCGTCGGAGGGCGCGCGGTGCTGCCGGTAGCCGTACCGGTCGCCCTTGGCCACCGGGGTGACGTCCATGACGGTGGCCAGGGCGGTGAGCGCGCCGACGTCGCCGAGCCAGAGCCGGGTGCCGATCCGGGAGCGGAACTCGGTGTCCGGGTACCGCCGGGCCAGCCGGGCGAGGTCGGCCGAGCCGAGGTGGCTGAGGAAGAACCGGTCGGTGGGCAGCCCGGCGGCGGCCACCGCCGTCACCCAGTCCGCCACCTCGGCCACCGGGTCGGAGCCGTCGGGCCGGTCCAGCGGCAGGTGCAGGGCGAAGCCCTCCAGCCGCAGGCCGTCCACCGGGAGCCGGGCCAGGTCGGCGGTGGAGACGCCGTGCCGCCGCATCGAGGTCATGCACTCGACCACGGCCCGGCTGCCCGGCGGCAGCGCGCGGGCCGCCTCCAGGTGGGCGACGGTGCGGATGACCCCGGCGGGCAGCGGCTCCTCGCCGGGCCGGTACGGGGTGAGCACCAGCAGCTCGCCGTCGAAGGCGCCGGCCAGGGCCCGGGCCTCGTCGGCGGTGCCGACCGCGAGCAGCCCGGTGCCCAGGCGGTTCGCCTCCTCGGCCAGCCGGAGGTTGCCGAGGCCGTAGCCGTTGCCCTTGGCCACCGGCACCAGTCCGGGGAACTCGGCCAGGACGGACCGCTGGTGGGCCCGCCACCGGGCGGTGTCCAGCTGGAGCGAGAGGGTCATCGGAACGTTCTCCCCGGGGTGGTGAGGATGGGTCAGCGGCGCGACATGTAGAGGTCGAGCGCCTTGTGCAGCAGCTTGTTGAGCGGGAAGTCCCACTCGCCGACGTACTCGGCGGCCTGGCCGCCGGTGCCGACCTTGAACTGGATCAGCCCGAACAGGTGGTCCTCCTCGTCCAGGGTGTCGCTGATCCCGCGCAGGTCGTAGACGCTCGCGCCGAGCGCGTAGGAGTCGCGCATCATCCGCCACTGGACGGCGTTGGACGGCTTGACCTCGCGCTTGTGGTTGGCGGAGGCGCCGTAGGAGTACCAGACGTGCTCACCGACCGTCAGCATCGTGGTGGCGGCCAGCGGTTCGCCCTCGTGGTAGGCGAGGTAGAGCCGCATCCGGTTGGGGTCCTCGGTGGTGAGGGCGGTCCACATCCGCTGGAAGTAGGAGAGCGGGCGCGGGGTGAAGTGGTCCCGCTCGGCGGTCACCACGTAGAGCCGGTGGAAGACCGCGAGGTCCTCGTAGCCGCCCTGGACCACCTCGACGCCGCTCTTCTCGGCCTTCTTGATGTTGCGCCGCCAGAGCTGGTTGAAGCCCTTCTGGACGTCGTCCAGCGAGCGGTCGGCCAGCGGCACCTGGAACACGTAGCGCGGCTGCACGTCGCCGAAGCCGGCCCCGCCGTCCTCGCCCTGCAGCCAGCCGGACTTCCGCAGCCGGTCGGCCAGCTCGAAGGCGCGCGGCTCGTACCAGTCGGGCTCCAGGTCGCGCAGGCGCTTGGCGCTCTTGCCGGCGATCGCCTCCTTGATGCTGGGCGCGTTCCACCGGCGGATCACCACCGGCGGCCCCATCTTCACCGAGAACGCGCCCTGCGCCTTGAGGTGCGCCAGCATCGGGTCCAGCCAGCGGTCCAGGTCCCGGTCGAACCAGTCGATCACCGGGCCCTCCGGGAGGTAGGCCAGGTAGCGCTTGAGCTTGGGCAGCTGCCGGTAGAGCACCAGCCCGGCGCCGACCAGCTGGTCGGAGGCGTCGAACCAGCCGATGCTCTCGGTGCGCCACTCGCTCTTGACGTCCCCCCAGGACGGAACCTGCATGTGACTGGCGGAGGGGCGGGCCCGGACGAAGGCCAGGTGTTCCTCGCGGGTGATCGTCCTCAGACGCAGGCTCATGCTGGGGTGTTCCTCCTAGGTCGGGCCGGTCCAGGGTGACCCTATCGCCCGAATGGTCCGTTTCGGGCGCAGTGCTCCGGGCCGGTCGGGCGGCCGGGGGCGGGCGGGGTCGGGCAGCGGGACGCCCCCCTCGCGGTGTGTACGCGGGGAGGGCGTCGGAGGTTACGCGGTCGGACCGGACGGATCGTGCCGGACCAGCGCGCGGGGGCCGGTCACGCGCCCCAGAGTCCGCCGTGGGCGACGCCGAGGTAGAAGCCGACCGCCGCGGCGACGATCGAGATCATCAGGACGAAGCGCTCGGCCGTGGTGACCGAGACGAACTGCCCCCAGAGGCCGACCACGATGCCGAACAGGCCGGTCCAGGAGCTGATCAGGTGCAGGTTGTGGAAGAACGCCGTCGTGAAGGCCACCAGGCCCAGGACGGCTGCCACCCCGACCAGCGCGTTCTCCTTGGGGTGTGCGTGGCCGTCGGTGTTGAGGGTGAACGGCGGCGTGCGGCGCACGGTCTGTGCCATGGGGCCCACCTCCCGGGTGAAGAGCCGTTCTGTCCAGATTGCGGCGATTGGGTGGTGGATCACAACCCCTATGCATTTTGTTCGGCCGTCCGGGTGCGGGTAGGCTGTGCGGTCTGCACTGGTGTACTTGTGCCCCCGTCTGCCCTTCACCGGGCCGGGGGCGGATGTCAGTGCCGAGGACTAGCGTCCTCGGTGCGTCGTCCGGACACCGGTGCCGACGCTGCACAACCCTCCTGCCACGGAGAGACCGTGGCCGTTGAGTCCAAAGGAGGTGGGTTACCCATGCGTCACTACGAGCTGATGCTCATCCTCGACCCGTCGGTCGAGGAGCGCGCCGTCGCCCCGCTGATCGAGTCGTTCCTGAACGTCGTCCGCAACGGCGGCGGCAAGGTCGAGAAGATCGACACCTGGGGTCGTCGCCGCCTGGCGTACGAGATCAACAAGCAGTCCGAGGGCATCTACTCGGTCATCGACCTGAAGGCCACGCCCGAGGTCGTCAAGGAGCTCGACCGCCAGCTCAGCCTGAGCGAGTCGGTTCTGCGGACCAAGGTCCTGCGCCCGGACACCCACTGAACCACGGCCTGACGCCCTAGGCGTCGGGAGGGTTCACGCCCGCTGTTTCACGTGAAACAGCGGACGAGCACCGCAGAACTTCTTTCCGAGAGGTCACCATCCATGGCAGGCGAGACCGTCATCACCCTCGTCGGCAATCTCGTCGACGACCCCGAGCTGCGCTTCACCCCGTCGGGTGCGGCGGTCGCGAAGTTCCGTATCGCGTCCACTCCGCGCACCTTCGACCGCCAGACCAACGAGTGGAAGGACGGCGAGAGCCTCTTCCTCACGTGCAACGTCTGGCGTCAGCCGGCGGAGAACGTGGCCGAGTCGCTGCAGCGCGGCATGCGCGTCATCGTGCAGGGCCGACTGCGCCAGCGGTCTTACGAGACCAAGGAAGGCGAGAAGCGGACGGTCTTCGAGGTCGAGGTCGACGAGGTCGGCCCGAGCCTGCGTTCGGCGACCGCCAAGGTCACCCGCGCCAACCGCTCCGGCGGTCCCGGCGGCGGCGGTGGCTACGGCGGCGGCGGTCAGCAGGGTGGCGGTGGCCAGGGCGGTTCCTGGGGCGGCGGTGGCGGCCAGCAGGGCGGCGGCAACTGGGGTGGCAACTCCGGTGGCGGCCAGTCCGGCCCGTCCGACGACCCGTGGGCGTCCAGCGCTCCGTCCTCTGGTGGCAACCAGGGCGGCGGCGGCTGGGGTGCCCCGGCCGGTGGCGGCTACTCGGAAGAGCCCCCGTTCTAACAGCGGTGCGTGCCGGGCCCTCGGAAGCCCGGCGATGCTGACAGATCTCGTATTCACAGGAGCACACAATGGCGAAGCCGCCTGCTCGCAAGCCTAAGAAGAAGGTTTGCGTCTTCTGCAAGGACAAGGTCAACTACGTTGACTACAAGGACACGAACCTGCTGCGGAAGTTCATCTCCGACCGCGGCAAGATCCGTGCCCGCCGGGTCACCGGCAACTGCACCCAGCACCAGCGTGACGTCGCCACGGCCGTGAAGAACAGCCGTGAGATGGCGCTGCTGCCCTACACCTCCACCACGCGCTAAGAGAGGGTGACCGAAGAATGAAGATCATCCTCACTCACGAGGTCCCCGGTCTCGGCTCGGCCGGCGAGGTCGTCGAGGTCAAGGACGGTTACGCCCGCAACTTCCTGGTCCCGCGTGGCTTCGCCATCCGCTGGACCAAGGGCGGCCAGAAGGACGTCGACGCGATCCGTCGCGCTCGCAAGATCCACGAGATCCAGACCCTCGAGGCCGCCAACGAGGTCAAGGGCAAGCTCGAGGGCGTCCAGGTCAAGCTGGCCGTCCGTTCGGGTGACGCCGGCCGTCTGTTCGGCTCGGTGACCCAGGCCGACGTCGTCGAGGCCATCAAGGCCGCCGGCGGCCCCGCCGTGGACAAGCGCGCCGTCGCGATCGCCTCGCCGATCAAGACCGTGGGCACCCACAAGGTCTCGGTCAAGCTGCACGCCGACGTCCAGGCCAACCTCGACGTCGCCGTCGTCGCCGCCTGAACCACGCGTTAGCGTCAACGGCCCGGTTCCCCCTCGGGGGAGCCGGGTCGTTCGCCGTGCGGGGCGGCGGTCCTGAGCGGCCGTCAGGTGCGGACCGCGCCGGTCACCAGCCAGCGGTCGGTCCTGACCCGCAGGCAGAGGAAGGCGCAGCGGGCCAGCATGAACAGGTTGATCGCCCACCAGAGCGCGGTCAGCCCGCCGCCCAGGGACGGCACCAGCAGCGCCGCCGGGGCGAACACGGCCAGCGTGCCGAGCCCGGCCCAGGCCAGGTAGCGGCCGTCCCCGGCGCCCATCAGCACGCCGTCCAGCACGAAGACCACCCCGCCCACCGGCTGGGCCAGCGCGATCACCAGCAGCACCCGGGAGACCTGCTCGCGGACCACCGGGTCCTCGGTGAACAGCGGCACGTACAGCGGGCGGGCCAGCACCAGCAGCAGGCCGAGCAGCACGCCGACGGCCAGGCCCCACTCGATCATCCGGCGGGTGGCCTCCCGGGTGCCCGGCACGTCCGAGGCGCCCAGGTAGCGGCCGACGATGGCCTGGCCGGCGATGGCGATGGCGTCCAGCGCGAAGGCCAGGAAGCTCCAGATGGTGAAGACGATCTGATGGGCCGCCATCTGCACGTCGCCCAGGCCCGCCGCCACCGCGGTGGCCAGCATCAGCACGGCGCGCAGGCTGAGGGTGCGGACCAGCAGCGGGCCGCCGGCCCGGGCACTGGCCCGGATGCCCGCCGCGTCCGGGCGCAGGCCCGCGCCCTCCCGCCGGGCGCCGCGCACCACCACGGCGACGTACACCGCCGCCATGCCGGCCTGGGCCAGCACGGTGCCCCAGGCCGAGCCGGCCACGCCGAGGCCGGCGCCGTAGACCAGCAGGAGGTTGAGCAGCAGGTTGACGGTGAAGCCGGCGATCGCCACCCTCAGCGGGGTGCGGGTGTCCTGCAGGCCGCGGAGCACGCCGGTGGCGGCCAGCACCAGCAGGATCGCCGGGATGCCGAGCGCGCTGATCCGCAGGTAGGTCACCGCGTACGGCGCGGCGGTGTCGGAGGCGCCGAGCAGTTCGGCGGCCTGCGGGGCGAACAGCAGGGTGAGCAGTACCAGCCCGGCCGAGATCATCAAGGCCAGCCAGATCCCGTCGATGCCCTGCTGGACGGCGGCCCGGCGGTCCCCGGCCCCGATCCGGCGGGCCACCGCGGCGGTGGTCGCGTAGGCGAGGAAGACGAAGACGCCGGTGAGGGTGGCGAGCAGCGAGGTGGCGACGCCCAGGCCGGCCAGCTGGGCGGTGCCGAGGTGGCCGACGACGGCCGAGTCGGCCATCAGGAAGAGCGGTTCGGCGACCAGGGCGCCGAAGGCCGGGACGGCGAGGGCGAGGATCTCCCGGTCGTGCCGGCGGCGGGGCGTGGCGGATCTCATTCAGCCAAGGCTACTCATCCACAGGTAAGTGGCACAAGGGGTCATGGATCATTACTCGAAACGGTGATCGAACGGCGGCGCGGCCGCCCGGGGAAGTGTGTGAACGATTTCTCATCACTCGACGAGCGGTCCGTTCTCGCAGGTCAGCGCGGGGGTGGCGGGGGTCACTCCAGGGTGTCCACAGGGTTGTGCACAGGAATCGGTGAGTTCTCCACAGCATGGGGACGGTTGTCCACACGCCCTGTGGATAACCGCTTGGTAGCGTTGGCTGGTGACCGGCCCCCAGTACGACGACCACGATGCGCCCCCGCCCCCGGAGGACGACTGGCAGCCGTCCGACGACGCCTTCCCGCCGGGGCCGTTCCCGGACGGGCCCGGTGACCGCCTCCCGGTGAGCCGCCGCAACGACGAGCGCGGCGAAGGACGGGGCGAGGGCCGCGGCGAGGGCGGCTTCGGCAAGGGCAAGGGCTCCTTCGGCAAGGGCGGCGGACGCCGCCGCGACGGGGACGGCGAGGACCGCGCGCAGTCCGAGGGCTTCGAGCGGGTGCCCCCGCAGGACCTGGCGGCCGAGCAGTCCGTGCTCGGCGGCATGCTGCTCTCCAAGGACGCCATCGCCGACGTCGTCGAGGTGCTCAAGCCCGCCGACTACTACCGGCCCGCGCACGAGCTGATCCACGGCGCCATCCTCGACCTCTACGCCCGGGGCGAGCCCGCCGACCCGATCACCGTGGCCGGTGAGCTCACCAAGCGCGGCGAGCTGACCCGGGTCGGCGGCCCCGGCTACCTGCACACCCTGGTCAACTCGGTGCCCACCGCGGCCAACGCCGAGTACTACGCCGAGATCGTGCACGAGCGCGCGGTGCTCCGCCGCCTGGTCGAGGCCGGGACCAGGATCGCCGGCATGGGCTACGCCGCCGAGGGCGACGTGGACGAGATCGTCAACGCCGCCCAGGCCGAGATCTACGCCGTCACCGAGCAGCGGACCAGCGAGGACTACGCGCCGCTGGCCGACATCATGGAGGGCGCGCTCGACGAGATCGAGGCGATCGGCTCCCGGCAGGGCCAGATGTCCGGCGTGCCGACCGGCTTCGCCGACCTGGACGCGCTCACCAACGGGCTGCACCCCGGCCAGATGATCGTCATCGCCGCCCGTCCCGCGATGGGCAAGTCCACGCTCGCGCTGGACTTCACCCGGGCCTGCTCGATCACCAACGGGCTGCCCAGCGTCATCTTCTCCCTCGAAATGGGGCGCAACGAGATCGCCATGCGCCTGCTCTCGGCGGAGGCCCGGGTTGCGCTGCACCACATGCGCTCCGGCAACATGACCGACGACGACTGGACCCGGGTCGCCCGGCGGATGCCGGACGTCACCGCCGCCCCGCTCTTCATCGACGACTCGCCCAACCTGTCGATGATGGAGATCCGGGCCAAGTGCCGCCGCCTGAAGCAGCGTCAGGACCTCAAGCTGGTGGTCATCGACTACCTCCAGCTGATGCAGTCCGGCGGCTCCCGGCGGGCCGAGAACCGTCAGCAGGAGGTCTCGGACATGTCCCGTAACCTCAAGCTCCTCGCCAAGGAGCTGGAGCTCCCGGTCATCGCGCTCTCCCAGCTGAACCGTGGCCCCGAGCAGCGCACCGACAAGAAGCCGATGGTCAGCGACCTCCGCGAGTCGGGCTCCATCGAGCAGGACGCCGACATGGTCATCCTGCTCCACCGCGAGGACGCCTACGAGAAGGAGTCCCCCCGCGCCGGCGAGGCCGACCTGATCGTCGCCAAGCACCGCAACGGCCCCACCGCGACCATCACGGTGGCCTTCCAGGGCCACTACTCCCGCTTCGTCGACATGACCCGCGACGTGACCTGACGGACCGCCGGCCCCCGCTCAGAACCAGTGCAGGCAGTGCGGGGCCCGCTCGGCCCGGAAGAGGGCGTCGGCGGTGGCGGCCGCCTCCGGGGTGCGGGCCAGGACGTGGCCGGCCCGGACCAGGGTGGTGGGGGCGGTGCCGCCCAGGAGGACCGAGCCGAGGTCGCTGATGTCGAGCGTGAGGTCGGGGGCGCGGTCGGTGGGGGTGCAGCGGGCCTCGCCGGCCTTCACCGTGAGGGCGTGGCGGTGGTGTTCGCCGAGGAAGGGGTCGGTGACGTCCAGGACGAGCTCCCCGTCGGCCGGGTAGCCGCGCGAGGTGAGGGCCCCGGGGACGTCGAGCAGGCGGACCCAGAGCCAGTCGTCGTAGTGGGTGGCCTCGGCGGCACGGAGGTCGCCGAGCTGCCAGCGCAGCGGGTGGTCGGGGGCGAAGTGCTTGAACACCACCGTGGAGACCAGGTCGTGCCGGAGCAGGAAGGCGGCCAGGGCGGCGACCACGGCGTCGTCGGCGGCGACGGTCTCGTCGACCACCAGGGTGTCGGGCTCGGCGAGGGAGTAGGTGGCGTAGCCGTCGGGGGTGCCGTCGGCGTCGCGGTGGACGGCGACGTAGCGGGCGGCCGGGGCGACGGGGGGCTGGCCGGCGCCGCGGTCCCACCAGCGCTGCGGGCGGGAGAGCGCGCCGGGCCGGGTGCGGCGGTAGCGGTCGTAGACCTGCGCCAGGAGCTCGGTGCACTCGGAGCGGCGCAGCAGTTCGACGGTGCCGGTGTCGCCGAGCCCGGCCCGGGAGGGGGCGGGCGCGGCCTTGGCGCGCCGGACGGTGAGGCGGCCGGTGTAGGTGGCGGGGCCGTAGCCGAAGCGGCGGTAGATGGTGGCCTCGGAGGCGAGCAGGACCGAGAGGTGCTCGCCGCGGGCGCGCAGGTCGGCGAGTTGACGGCGCATCAGGGCGGTGAGCACGCCCCGGCGGCGGTGGGTGGGCAGCACGCCGACCGCGCTCACGCCGGAGACCGGCGCCAACGCCCCGCCGGGCAGCGTGAGTTCGAAGCCGTAGGCGCTCGCGGTGCCGACCGGCCGGCCGTCCTCGTCCAGCGCGAGCAGGCCGCGCTCCGGCTCCAGCGCGGAGAACCAGCCTCCGGGGGCGTCCGCCGGCCCGTCCGGGAAGCGGGCGAAGGCCGCGTACATGGTGTCCACGAAGAGGTCGTGGTCCTCGGCGGTGGTGGGTCGGATCTGCATGCCTGCCACGGTCTCCCCGGTCCGGTGCGGGGCGCTGCCGTGCGCGGTGCCCCGCCACAGTGCAGCCGGGGCGGCCGGGGCGGTCAATCGATTTACCCGGCACCCCGGCGGGGGAGGGGCGCTCAGTCGGCCTCCGGCTTGGTGTGGAGGATCTCCCGGGCCTGTTCGGCGGCCCGGACGATGCTCTCGGAGACGAAGTCGACGAAGCGGGCGATGTTCTCCAGCCGGGTGCCGGCGGGGGTGCCGTGGCCGAGCACGGTGACGCCCTCGCGGGCGGCGGAGGCGAGCCGGGTGGTGCCCTCGGCGCTGGCGATCATCGACTGGTACCAGACGTCGTCGTCCACCACGTAGCGCTCGCGGCGCCGCTCGTCGCGCTCGCGCCGGACCAGGCCCTGCTGGTCGAGGTAGGCGATGGCCTTGGAGATCGAGGCGGGGCTGACCTGGAGGCGCTGGGCCAGGTCGGCGGCGGTGAGGCTGCCGGAGTCGGTGATGTAGAGGCAGGACAGCACCCGGGCCATCATCTTCGGCGTGCCGGAGGCCATCAGGACGGTGGTGAGCAGCTCCTCGAAGGCGCGCACCGCCTCGGCGTCCCGCCCGTGGGCCTGGGGGAGGTCGGTCCGGGCCTTGGGCGCGGCGGGGCTGCGGCGGCGGGTGCGCTGCTCGGTGGCGCGGTGGGCGAGGTCGGCCCGGTAGGAGGTGGGGCCGCCGTTGCGCATGACCTCGCGGGTCACGGTGGAGGTCGGGCGGTCCAGACGTCTGGCGATCTCCGCGTAGGCGAGGCCGTCGGCCAGGCCGAGGGCGATCTGCTGGCGTTCCTGCTGGGTGAGCCTGCCGCCCGGCATCGCGGTCTCCTTCTCTCGACGGAGCGTCAGCATAGCGTTAGCCGCCAATCCATTGCAACGTTTCGTTGCATTGCGCTGGAGAACGTTGCAATGATTTCCCGGCTCTGAGCTGCAAAAACGGCCTAACCATGCAATGAAGACGTTGCCAGATCAGTGAGTGCAACGTAGCTTTTGCGAAGTCAGAAACAACAACGACGCAGGAGCAGACACCATGCAGAAGTTCGCCGCCACCGCCCCGATCACCGCCGTCCTGGACGTCGCCGCCGGCCGTGTCCAGCTGATCGCCGCCGACCGGGCGGACGTCGCCGTCGAGGTCCGCCCGGCCACCCCCGGCCGCGGCCGCGACCTGAAGGCCGCCGAGCAGACCCTGGTCGAGTACCGGGACGGGGTGCTGCGGGTCAGCACTCCGGAGGCCGCCAAGCGGGCCTTCGGCCCGAGCGGGTCGGTCGAGGTCACCGTCCAGCTGCCGGCCGGCTCCCGGGTGGAGGCCACCGCCGCCGCGGCCGACCTGCGCGGCGTGGGCCGGCTCGGGGAGGTCGTCTTCACCGGCGCGGCCGGCACCGTGAAGCTCGACGAGGCCTCCGCCGCCCGGCTCACCCTCCAGGCCGGGGACATCCACCTGGCCCGCCTCACCGGCAGCGCCGAACTCACCACCACCAAGGGCGACCTGACGGTCGCCGAGGCCCACGGCGGTGCCCTCGCGCTGCGCACCGAGGCCGGTGACATCACCGTCGGCGTCGCCCGCGGCGTCTCCGCCTCGCTGGACGCGGGCACCGCGTACGGCCGGATCGGCAACGCCCTGCGGAACGAGGGCGCCCCCGCCCTCACGATCCGCGCCACCACCTCCTACGGCGACATCGCCGCCCGCAGCCTCTGACCGCCCGCCGCCCGCAGACCCTGACCGTCCGTCACACACCGAGGGAGAACCCAGCCATGAGCACCGCCACCACCACCGCCGCCACCAACGCCGCCGCCGTTGACACCACCACCGCCTGGACCGGCACCGTGCGGGTCGAGGACACCACCCTGGCCGTCCGTGACACCGGCGGCCCCGGCCGCCCGGTGGTCTACCTGAACGGCTGCTACGCCGACACCTCGCACTGGCGCCGGGTGATCGCCGAACTGGGCGACGGCTACCGGCACATCACCTTCGACGCCCGGGCCCGCGGCCGCTCCGGCCGCTCGGCCGACCACTCCTTCGACGCCTGCGTGCGGGACGTGAGCGCGGTCCTCGCCGCCCGCGGCATCACCGAGGCGGACCGGCCGGTGCTGGTCGGCTGGTCCTACGGCGCGGCGATCGGGATCAACTGGGCGGACCGCAACCCCGGCCGGGCCGAGGGCGTGGTCTCGGTGGACGGCGCGCTGCCGAACGACTGGCTGGACGAGGCCGGCCGGGCGCACATCCGCAGGCTGTTCCGCAAGCTCGGCCCGCTCTTCCCGATCGCCCGCCGGCTGGGCATGGCGGCGAAGATGAGCGCCGCCGAGCACGCCGAGGTGAACATCGAGGCCAACGAGGTCTGCGCCACCGGCGTCCTGGTGCCGGTGCTGGAGCGGATCACCACGCCGGTGCGCTACGTGCTCGCCTCCGGCGGGAACCTGGGCGCCGCGGCCGAGGTGATGGAGGGGATCCGCGCGGACTTCCGGAAGGTGGCCGAGGCCGCCCCGCAGGTGGAGATCAGCGCCAAGGTGCCGAGCAACCACTCCAAGATCCTGCGCAACGACTACCGCGCGGTGGCCGACGCGGTCCGCGGGCTGGCCCCGGCGGCATGACCGCCGGGAGGCCGGACGGACCGTCAGGCCGCGTCCGAGCCGGGCGCGGCGGCGGCCCGCCGCACGGCCGCGGCCCGGATCTGGGACGGACCGCAGGCCCAGACCATCACCCGCCCGAGCGCCCGGGCCAGCGGCAGGTCCCAGCCGGAGCGCACCACCGCCGGGCGCCGGACGCCCAGTTCGGCCCGGGCCCAGGGCGGCAGCACCGCCAGGGCGGCGTTGGTGAGCACCCGGACGGCCAGGCGCTCGCGCGGGGAGCGCCCGAAGGTCCGCAGCAGCCGGAGCACCTCGAAGGCGGCCGGGACGGCGCGCAGGTCGGGACGCACACCGGCCAGGTAGGAGCGCACCCCGGCGCGCGAGGCCGGCACGCCGGTGGCGCCGAGCAGCTCGGCCACCAGGGCGTACTCGGCCAGGTAGGAATCGCACTCGGCCGGGGTCAGCCGCTCGGCGGCGAAGGTCTGGTACCCCGTCAGGAAGCAGGCCACCTCGGCGGTGTGCACCCAGGTGAGCAGGGCCGGGTCGTCGGCCCGGTACGGCCGGCCGTCCTCGGCGGTGCCCCGGATGTGCGGGTGGATCCGGCGGACGGCGGCTATCGCCCCCTGGGCCGCCTCGGTGGAGCCGAGCGTGGTGGTGGTGACGAAGCGGGCGGTGCGGTGCAGCCGGCCGGTCGGGTCGTCCCGGAAGTCGGAGTGGTGGTCCACCCCGGCCATCGCCAGCGGGTGCAGGGACTGCAGCAGCAGGGCGGCGAAGCCGCCGACCAGCATCCCGGCGGGGTGCGCGTGCACCCGCCAGACCACGCTGGAGGGCCCGAACAGGCCGGGGTCGCCGGCCGGACGGTCGTACCGTTCGAGGTGCAGGTCGGGGCCGTGCACGGTGGCGTTGATCTGCGCCAGCAGGTGCTCCCGGAGCAGCTCCAGGGGGGTGGGCCGGACGGCCGTGCTCGTTGCGGTCATGGACAGCTCCCCCCGTCGCCGGTCATTCCGTCCCACGGTACCGACCGGCTCGCCGGAGGTCACCGGCGCCTCCCGCGAGACCTGCTGACGGTCGGTCAGGACGGCGCCCCCGCCGACACCCCGTCAGAAGGTGAGCACCACCGCGCCGCGCACCCCGCGCTCGGCCAGCCGGGCGTGGGCCTTCGCCGCCTCGGTGAACGGGACGGCGGTGTCCACCCGGACGGTGAGCGCGCCGCCGGCCACCAGCGCTGCCAGCTCGGCCAGCCGGGCGCCGTCCGGCACCACGTCCACCACGGTCAGCAGGGTGTCGGCCGGCAGGTCGTTGGTGGGGCGGACGGCGACGAAGACCGTGCCCGGCAGCAGGTGCGGGAGCAGGGCCGGGCCGAGCAGGGCGGTGTCCAGCACGGCGTCCACGCCGTCGGGGGCGAGCAGGGCCAGCGAGGCCAGGTCGTCCCGGTCGACGAAGCGCGCGCCGTGCGCGGTGACGAACGCGCGGTCGCCCGGGCCGGCCAGCGCCAGCACGTCCAGGCCACGGGCGGTGGCCAGCTGGAGCGCCAGGCCGCCCAGGTTGCCGGCGGCGCCCGTGATCAGCAGGGTCCGACCCGCCGTCAGCCCGGTGGCGTCCAGTGCCTGGGCGGCGGTCAGGCCGTTCAGCGGAAGGGCGGCCGCCACCGCGGCGTCCACCCCGGCGGGGGCCGGGGCGACGGCGGAGGCGGGCAGCACCGCGTACTCGGCGTGCACGCCGTTGTGGCTGCGGAACCAGTGCGAGAGGCCGATCACCTCGTCGCCCGGGCGGAAGCCCGTCACCCCCTCGCCCACCGCGTCCACCGTGCCCGCCAGGTCCCAGCCCAGCCGGTGGGAGGGCAGCGGCGGCAGGTAGGCGGCGACGGCGCCGGAGCGGACGGCCGCGTCGGCCGGGTGGACGGCGGCCGCCCGGGTGCGGATGCGCAGCTCGCCGGCGGCGGGCCCGGGCAGCGGGGCCTCGGTGATCTCGACGTTCTCGGGGCCGCCGAAGGTGGAGACGGTGACTGCGCGCATGGTGGGAACTCCTGGTCCGTTGCCGTTCGTGATCTCGCTGACGTGAACGAGGTTTCCACCGCGCGGCCGGCGGTGGCAGAGGACGGCTCAGCCTGGGACCGGCGGTCCCAGGCTGAGCCGGGAAGGGGCGGTGGGCGTGCACGGAACCGACGGGTACCGGGAGGCGGCGGCGGAGCTGATCACCCAGTACGAGGAGGTCACCTTCGAGCAGCTGCACGCGCAGGTGCTCCACCTGCTGCCGCAACGGCCGGTGCGGGTCCTGGAGTTGGGGGCGGGAACCGGCCGGGACGCGGCCTGGCTGGCGGCCCGCGGCCATCTGGTCACGGCGGTGGAGCCGGTGGTGGAGCTACGGGTGCACGAGGGGCCCGGGATCACCTGGCTGGTCGACGAACTGCCCGGCCTGGCCCGGGTGACGGGGCGGTTCGGGCTGGTGACGGCGGTCGCGGTGTGGATGCACCTGGACGAGGGGCAGCGGCGGGCGGCGATGCGCCGGGTGGCCGGACTGCTGGCGCCCGGCGGGCGGTTGGTGCTGACGCTGCGGCACGGGCCGGTGCCGGCCGGGCGGCGGATGTTCCCGGTGACGGCGGAGGAGACCGCCCTGCTGGGCGGCGGGTCCGGGCTGGCCGAGGTGCACCGCAGCAGCCGGGCCGACGGGCACGGGCGGGCCGGGGTGAGGTGGGAGCAGCTGGTGCTGGAAGCACCGGTGTCCTGAGCCCGGCCGGGCTCAGGACACCGGGTGACGTGGCGTCAGAGGGTGACGGTGGCGCGGAAGACGGTGGCGTCCGCGCCCGAGAGGACGGTCTCGGTGCCGTCGGCCGGGAGGAAGGCCGACTGGCCGGTGGCGAGGGTCAGTTCGGTGCCGTCGGCGGCGGTGAGCACGGCGGTGCCCTCGGTGCAGAGCAGGATCTGCGGGGCCCGGCCGGACAGGGTGCGGGGGACGCCGGTCAGCGGGTAGCGGGAGAGCCGGAACTCGTCGATCGGCACCGGGTAGAGCTGCTCGCCGGAGGCGTCGGCGGCGGGCCGCAGCACCTCGGGGCGGGAGGCGGTGAAGTCGACCACCTTGAGCAGCTCGGGCACGTCCACGTGCTTGGGGGTGAGGCCGCAGCGCAGCACGTTGTCCGAGTTGGCCATGATCTCGACGCCGGTCCCGCGCAGGTAGGCGTGGACCAGGCCCGCGCCCAGGTAGAGCGCCTCGCCGGGCTGGAGCCGGACGTGGTTGAGCAGCAGGGCCGCGATCAGCCCGGTGTCGCCGGGGAACTCCTGCGCGGCGTAGGCGTACCCGGCGAACTGGCCGGTCGGGTCCTCGCCCGCGGCGGCCCGCTCCACGGCGGCGGCGGTGGCCGCCACGGTGCGCGCGGCGGTCTCGCCGGTCATCGACAGGATGGTGGCCAGCGCGGCGCTGAGCGCCTCCGACTCCGGCTTGCCGCGCAGCAGTTCGACCAGCGGGGCCAGCTCGGGGACGCCGAGCGACTCCATCAGCGCGGCCGCCTCGGCCGGCGGGCGGAAGCCGCACAGGCCCTCGAACTCGTCCAGCGCGCAGATGAGTTCGGGCTTGTGGTTGGTGTCCTTGTAGTTGCGGTGCGGGGCCTCCAGCGGCACCCCGCGGGCCTCCTCGTCGGCGAAGCCGGCCTTGGCCTGCTCCAGCGTCGGGTGGGCCTGGATGGAGAGCGGCAGCCCGGCGGCCAGCACCTTGAGCAGGAAGGGCAGCGCGGGGCCGAACTTGGCCACCGACGCGGGCCCCAGCTCGGCCTCCGGGTCGGCCTCGATCAGCTCGTTCAGCGCGGCCGGGCCCCCGCCGCGGTTCACCCGGGAGGAGTCGCCCGGGTGCGCGCCCATCCAGAGCTCGGCCTGCGGTGCACCGGTGGCCGGGACACCCAGCAGCGCGGGGATCGCGTGGACGGACCCCCAGGCGTAGGGGCGGACGGTGTTGGTGAGCCGGTCCATGAGCTGTCGTCCTGTCTGGTGCCGAGTGCGCAGTGAGGTGACGACCCTAACCGACCGCCCGTACCGGCCGGAGAACGGCGGGACACGGGCGGTCGGTGCGGTGGTGTCAGGCGCGGACGATGCCCAGGACGGTGTCGCGGACCTGCTCCATGGTGGCCTGGTCCTTGGCCTCCACGTTCAGGCGCAGCAGGGGT